>CAMXSH010000002.1 GCA_947246475.1 uncultured Roseburia sp. | reverse complement strand
GCATATTCAATAGACGAATGTCATATTTGTATCTTCTTTCTGTTTCATCCATCTGCTTTTTACTTTCTGTATTTTCTTTTTTCATTTGTTCTAATTCATTTAAAAAGGCCTCTGTCTCCTCAGATGAAAGCTTTGTTAATTTTTCTGGATTCTTTATAACACGATCAATTACTTTAGATTTTCTTTCCTTCTTTGTTTCGTTAGTTTTAACAATACAACGAATTATACTTTGCCTATATCTCTCAAAACAATTTATCCCTGCTATAATAATTGCAATAAATAATTTGTAAATATCGTTTTCTACTAAGCCTTGGCGATTCATTAAATCACATAATCCATCATTTTCTTTTTTATCAATAATAACCTTACCTGATATTTGATTTTCGCGTACTCTCCAAGCTCCCGTAGGATGTGTAGCTGCCGCTGGAGATATTCTAGACCGTTTTCCAAATTCAAGCCAGTCCTTCTTCCCTTCATAGGATGATATACTAAATGCATTTCTATACAAAACAACTCCTGAATCATACCGTTCATCTAATACCGTATGCTTATAATAAAACTTCTCGGCATCGAGCGTCGATGTATTTTTCAATGAAAAATACAATTCTGCCGAAAAATTCCCTACACTTACTAACAACTTCTTCCAGTCTTCATTTGTAGCTTCCTCTGGTAAAACTTCTTTCATATTCTCAAGCTCTTCTGCAATATTTATTTCTATTCTCTGTGCTTTCAGACTAATTTCTGGACATAATTCTTGTGCACTCTCCTTAAATTCATCTGATTCTATATCACATATCAACTTCTGAGAATCCGCAAGATAATTTAGCTTTATTATACTAACACAGTTAACACCTAATTGTATTTTCCCAAAATATCTCGCCACATCCTTCCTTTCATCTTTATACTCAACCTGAATCTTCATTTTATCATCATTGTAGGTTCTAGACAAAAACTCACGTAAATTACTCACTCGCGATTCCGTCCAATTATCACGGAGAAACTCAATAACAATTTTAGTGCCTTTTTCCTTTTTCTCCAAATACATTTCCAAGGTATTTGTATTCCAGTCTGTTTTCCATAAAACTGCTTCTTGATCTTTCATCTTTGTAAAAACGCTTGCGACAGCACCCAAACGTGCTATTGCAAATCGTCCAACACCCTTTGAACCCGCCAACACCCTTGCATTTTCACCTTTTCCAATAATATACTCTTTGTCACTTTTTCCAACATGCATCCATGCTTTAAGTATTTTCTCTCGATTCATTCCAACACCATTATCTTCGATTATAATTTGTGTTTTAGAAATAATAATGGTGATATCTGGCGATTGAGCATCGTATGCATTTTTAACAAGCTCTAAGACTGCTGATTCTTCATTTGAAAAATTTTGCACGCCTAATACTTCTGCTATCGTACTATCTTCAATAACATATTCTAATTTTTCCATGAATTGCCCTCCAAATTGGTATTCAATTCTTTTAAATATTATACCCTTTATTCAAAGCTAATACAAGGCACTCTTGCAAATCAAGCGACTCCATTAAAACAATTTTTCCTCATTATATGTCTTTTATATTGATTCATACTTATACTTCCTCAAAATGCTTCAACGCATCATCGCTTCCACTTTCTCCGCTGTCGGACGTTTCCTAGGCTGTTTCAATTCCTCTACCGCATTAGGAGCATCATACATCGGCAATCCTAAATCCCTTTTTTACCTCTGCGATATATGCGGTATGTACTTTGAAGCCATACTTCGCTTCTATATACTCCTTAATCATCTTGTATGTAACTCGCTCTTTCGGCTTGTATGCTGCGGCTCTCTTGGCAATATTATCAAGTGGCACTTTGCCCTCACCCTCGCCAAACTCGACTTTTACATTGATTACGCTGTCGGGTTTTTTGTGGGAAAGCATTACAACCGTCTCCACATGAATACCAAATTAGAACATATCCCCACAAAATTATGGAAATATGGGCAATATTTATACAGTACTAATACCGCTCGTGCAACCCCTTTCCCACAAAAATAAAAACATTATTTTATTGTACTATCAATCACTGCACAATTCTTGGATTTCGATAATCCATTAATAAGCAATTTACTTATTTCATTTTGCAAAATTATTATTTTTTTATCGTTCTGTTTCTGCAAAAGCAATTTGTTATTTATCTCTTCTACAATCCTGTTTTGAGCATTAATATTAATATCTGGAATCGGAAATTCCCGAACAATATTGGGAAAAATATTTGTATTATTCCCTAATCCCTTTTTATTTATTTCAATCAAATACTGAAAAAAAGATGTTCTAAAATAAAAATATGCAAAAGTCGTATTATAATTTGTTAACCGAATACGCATTGTAAAATCAGCAAATATATCACTAACATCATCCGTTATCTCTGCAACCTTTCCTATAGTTCCTTCACCAGATCTTGCCATTATAATATCTCCTTTTCTTACCATCTTTGTAGCCTTCGTTAATGCATAAAAGTCATTAACAATGGCTGCTGAATTTTGGTTATAATTCCATGTTTTAATAGTCGCCATCGAGATGTAATGGTAAGTGCCTGTATCAGCATAATCTTTTGGTGAAACACTTGCCCCTAAAACAATCGGTTCAGCAAGAAAATTTTTAATACGTTTATCAGTTATCCCAAACAGTTGTTTTTTTACAAATTCTCCAGCTGGTCTATGGTACTTTGCACTAAATCTTAAATCTTGATTATTTGAAAACAAATGTTGTGAAGATGTATAAAAACGACAGTGTTTTAATATCTCAAACTTAGCATAATCAAATTTAAATTCTTTTTGGAATATGTCATCAATTACTTCTTGAACAGTATTCATTTTTTCTGATTTAAGCAATACTATTTTATCTTCAATCAATTGTGCCGCTTTAATAAAATTTTTCTGTTCTTTTATATCTACATCAGGTAGTTTTAAATGTGCTATATCACTTGGATATACATGCGGCTGATCCGCTCCCTTTTGCATCAAAAAAATATCTTCTTGAATTAAACAGAAAAGATAATATATGAACTTTGTTAAATATTTTTTCTCATCTTTTGATTGCACCGTTGTACAATCTGAAGCCCATATAGGACAATTCCAATAATTAACAAATCCAGCATTAGCACCGGACGCACTTATAGTAATAACATCCGCTACGCGATTGTAGGAATTGTGGTAGTACGCCGCTTCTTTTCCACCCGCTACGACCGGAATATTTCCATCCCCTGTTTCTTTCTCAGTTATCGCTGTTCCTTTCAACACCTTACATACATCTTTCACCCTAAGCACACAATCGCTAAAATGTTTGTTTAAAAACTCTGCATGACTTTCTTTGGCATATGCAATTCCCATTCTTGAAGTTTGCGATTTTGAGATAGAAATAAGATCATTATCATAAATATTCATAATTCACCTCAATCCCATTTCAAATCACGCATATAATCTAAAATATACGCATATGTATCTTTATGCAAAGCAACATATAGACTTTGATATTTTTTTAAATGACCATTTTTAAATTCATTTATTAAATCTTCTTCTATTCTCTCCTCATATTGTGGCTTTAAAACACCATTATCTTCATAATACAATGTTAAAAATGCAGAAACTTCTTTAAATTCTAATTCTTTTTCGGACTTTTTATCACTAAGTGCATCTATTCTTTTATTGATTATGGCAAGCTTAGATTTATCTTTTTCAGCTTTTTTCTTTGATTCCTCTTCTTCAATTTCTTTTTGAAGCGAATTTATTGAATCAAAGTATGTACTCTTTATTCCTTCAACATCAATTGTCGCAGGAGCATATTCAAATGTAAATAATTCATTTGGCATTTCATTTTCACCACGATTAGTACGTTTATAACCAACATTATCAACCTCTGCCATAAAAACTTCATAGTTACTTTCTAATGAAATCTCGCTGAATACCCACCATGTATTAACATATCCAAATAAATCTACCATTCCTTTATCATATTTGCAAAGTTCTTCTAATTCCTCTCTGTACTTATCAATCAATTCATCTCTCGTTAAATCAGCATCTCCCTCTAAATAAAAATCTTTTAACAATTGTTTTATACAATCACATTCTTCTTTAGGTGTTAATGCCTTGATAGATGGTAGTTTACTTTTTTGTTTTACTTCATCATGCACCGCAATTAAATTTTCTACTCTTGTTTTTAGTTTTGTATACTTTTTTGTAGCACTACCCCATGCCTTATTCCAAGCTTCCACCTCATCATTAGTTTTCTTTTGTGCAAAAAGAATACTCGTTTTGGTTGGGGTATAGGGTTGAAAGGTCAACTGTGGTAAAGAAATAACAGCTTTAACTTTAAAATATTTAAAAAGAAATAAACGTATATATTTGTTTTCAGTTGTATCAAATACACTATCAGGAAGAATAGCCGCCAATCTACCATTCTCTCGCAGAAGCTGATACCAACGCTCCACAAAAAGATTTTCGGAATTCTTCTTATTTCCAAAAATAAAATTCTTCTTCAATGTTTTCTTTGTGTCATTATCCAATTCAACAGAAAATGGAGGATTAGTAAGTATTAAATCAAAGTTACCATTAACCTCCTTATTTAAATAATTCTCTTCTACTGAACTATCATGAAGTACATTAGGTGCGGTCTCTTTCTCATACTGAGAAAATGGAAGCAATCCATCCTTAACAAAAATATTAGTAGAACCATCACCATGCAAAATCATATTAACCTTTGTCGCCGTACCAAGATTGAAATTCGATTCTGACGCATAAATATATGTTTGTGCCCATTTATTCTCTCTATGATCAGGATAAAACCAGTCCGATTCTATTTTATCCTTCACTGCTCTCGTTGTACCTAGTTCCTTACGAAAACGATATTTCATATTCTCCGTTATAAATTTCATATATTCAATTAAAAATGTTCCACTTCCAGCTGATGGATCAATCATATAAGGGATTTCCTTATCATTCTTTATTCTATCAATTGCAAGTCGGTCAGCTTGCACTGCCCATAACATAAATTTAACAATATTTATTGGAGTAAAAAATTGACCTTTACTCTGTTTAAATCCTCCTCTAATAATACCCTCAAAAAATTCACCAAGTATATCTTTTCCGCTTAGACTATTTTTCCCATCTACAAAGGAAAGTCCTTCTAATTTTTGAACAGCATATTTTAATTTTGATAAAGAAAATTTTTTACTGTCAACAACATAAGATTTTTTTAATTCCATCTCGTCTAATATATATAGCTTTGATTTTAATGCTTCACGATAAAGATTGTTAATTCTATCAAATAGTTGTTCATTACTTTCAAATTCTTCATCACCTTCTTTTTCAAATGCCAAAGATTGAAATTTGTAAGGTTCTCCATTTTCAGTTGTATCTTCATCCTGGATTTTAGCTAATATTAAATTGGTTAAAGAAGCAAAGACCTCATTATCATCAGTTCCACCTCCACCCCAAAGAACATTATGCAAATCCATCTGTAATTGATTTAACATCTCACCAGAAAAATTTGTTTCAAGATCTTTATCAGAATCTTTTATGTATGGTTTCTTTTGAGCCTTACCATATCTGACTGGAAGATCATTGGTAAAATTACGTCCAGCATCATATTCGGTATAGGTCTTGTACTCTTCTGTATCAATTATAATACATTCATCGCCAATCTTATTTCCAAATTCAGCATGTGTATAAAGAACTAAATACTTAACAGTATGACCTTCTGCATTTTCCATAAATGAAACCTTATACAACTGTTCTTCAATTGTTTCATCCTTATCAATAGATGCATACTCACTTGGGTTTTTAACTTCAATAAATAAAAATGCATCTCCCTTTTTATCACGCACAATAATATCAATTCTAGAAGTATTAGTATATGGTCTTCCAGCAGTATACTCGTGTTCTATTTCAATTCGCTCTGGTGAATACCCCAATTCATTTACTAGTCTAGTCAGAATGTATGCACGAGTAATTTCTTCATCTTTCGAGCAATCAGTCACAACCCAATTCTGTACAATTTTATTATATTTAATTTTATCTTTATCCAAATCAAGTTTTTCGACCACCTTAATAGGTTGTGAATCAATGTATTTTTTTATTAATTCTCTATTCATAATAAATCTTTCTCCTAATTTTTAATGATTTCTTTTATTTCATATACATTCAAAATATTTCAACGCATCTTTAATTGCTTCCACTTTCTCCGCTGTCGGACGTTTCCTCGGCTGTTTCAATTCCTCTACCGCATTAGGGGCATCATACATCGGCAATCCTAACTCCCTCTTTACCTCTGCGATATATGCGGTATGTACTTTAAAGCCATACTTCACTTCTATGTATTCTTTAATCATTTTGTAAGTAACACGCTCTTTCGGCTTGTACGCTTCGGCTTTCTTGGCAATATTATTCAACGGCACTTTACCCATATCCTTTCCAAACTCCACTTTTACATTAATCACACGCTCTATTACTTACGCGAAAGCATTACAACCGTCTCCACCCCCCTGGTCCAGGGAAACATATCCACACACTCCGCCCGCTCCGGTGCGTACCCCTGTTCCAGAAACATCTCCATATCCCTAGCGAGGCTGGTAGGCTTACAGGAAATATACAGGATCTGCTCCACACCATACTCCAAAATCTTTCTCAGTGCCTTGGGATGCACTCCTTCTCTCGGGGGATCCAGCACGATAACATCCGGTTTTTCCTGAATCGCATCGATGACTTTCAGCACATCCCCGGCGATAAATTCACAGTTCTCCAAATGGTTCTGCGCCGCATTTTCTCTGGCCGCCTCTACGGCCTCTTCCACGATCTCCACTCCGATCACCTTCTTTGCCACCGGCGCCAGTACCTGGGCGATGGTGCCCGTGCCACTATAAAGGTCGAAAACCACCTTGCCCTCCACATCCCCGATGTACTCACGGGCTTTTTCATACAGCACTTCCGCACCGAGAGAATTGGTCTGGAAAAAAGAAAAAGGAGAGATCTTAAATTTGAGTCCCAGAATATCCTCATAAAAATAATCCCGCCCATAGAGGATTTCGGTGGAATCTGCCCGGACCACATCGGACAATCCATCATTTACCATATGGAGAATGCCGGCTATCTTTCCCTCGTACTCTCCGGCCAGCAGCAGTTCACGGTACTCCGTAAGATCCATGGACAGCTGGGACGTCGTCACCAGGCAGACAAGGATCTCCCCTGTCTTTGCCGCTCCCCGCACCAGCAGATGGCGCAGATATCCCTTATGGGTGATCTTATGAAAAAAGGAAATGTCCTTGGAGGCAAAGTAGTCTACCGTTGTAGATAATATCTTCCGGATATCCGAATTCACGATCTGGCAGTTTTTTACGGGGATGATATCATAGAAACTCCCCCGTTTATGTAATCCCAGTGTCAGATCCCCTCCCTTGCACTCATCGCCAAAGGAAAACTCCATTTTATTGCGGTACTCCCAGACTGCCGGGCTTGCCTCACAAAATGTCAGGGGAATCTCCGGGCAGATCTGGTCAAACAGAGCCCTGACCTGTTCCAGCTTCAGGTTCTTCTGCCCTTCATAACTGAGCATTTGATAAGAGCAGCCGCCACAAAAATCAAAATGCGGGCATGGGGGAACCTCTGTCTCCATCTCCGATTTCTCAAGTACTTCCTGAAGCCTTCCCTCTTTGCGGTTCTGACGGTTTTTCGTCAGACAGAAGGAAATCTTCTGCCCCGGAAGGACATTTTTCACCTGAACCTTTACCTCTCCCTCTTCTGTTTCCACTTTTACGATTCCTTTATTCGGAAATTTCAAAAAAGAAACTTCCCCCTCATATATCTCATTCTTTTTCATTTTTTCATAAACCTTTCATGATATTTACACCTGTTTCAGCCTGGATTTTTCGGATAATTCTCTCCACACCACACAGATCATCGTCAGAAAACAGGCGAGACCTCCCACCGCATTGGAAACCGGCTCTGCCAGATAGACGCCATCCACTCCCAAGCCCCACAGCTTGGGCAGAAGAAGCGTCAATGGCACCACAATGATCACCTTGCGGAACAGGGAGAAAAAAACGGAATATTTGGATTTTCCCAAAGCCACAAAAGTAGACTGTCCAGCAAATTGAAATGCCATAAAGAAAAAGCCGAAAAAATACAATTTCAATGCTTCCTTACCCGGGGCTTCCATGGCAGGACTGTCGCTGAACATCCGGATAAATATCCCTGGCTCCACCATAACAAATATCCATACAGCCGTGGTATATAAAAAACCGATAAGAGAGGTGAACAAGATCGCCTGCTTCACCCTCTTATACTCTCCGGCGCCATAATTAAATCCAAGTACCGGCTGGGCTCCGCTAGTAATGCCCACAATAGCAATATTAGCGATCTCCCGTACCGAATTTAAAATGGTCATAACACCAATATATAGATCACCACCATAGGACTTCAAAGTCACATTGCAGATGATCTGTACGAAACTGTTCGTAACCGCCATAATAAAACCGGAGGTCCCAAGCCCCACTATCTTCCTGACCAGCGGAAACTCCAGGCGCATACAGGCGGGGACCAGCCGGAACAGCGTCCTCTTTCCCACAAAAAACCTCATTACCAGAAGGGCAGAGACAAACTGTGAAATAACAGTAGCTGCCGCCGCCCCCCGAATGCCCATCCCAAAGACAAAAATAAACAGGGGGTCCAGGGCGATATTCAGAATGGCGCCACTCATCACCACCATCATTCCTGTCTTCGGAAATCCCTGGGCATTGATAAACTGATTCATTCCCGTTCCCACCATTAAAAAAACCGTACCCAGCAGATAGATCATGAGATATTCCCTGGCATAAGGATATGTAGCCTCACTGGCGCCGAATAAATACAGGATCTCCTTTTGAAATAAATAGCCGATGCCCATTAGGATCACGGCCGTCAGAACCAATAAGAAAAAGGTATTATTTAAAATCCGGGAAGCCTTCTTTTCCTCCCCGGCGCCCCTGGCGATAGAGAATAGAGGCGCCCCTCCCATAGCAAACAGATTTGTAAAGGCAGCTATGATCGATATGATGGGAAATATCAGACCGATGCCCGTCAGAGCTTGTCCGTGGGTTCCCGGAAGATGGCCGATATAGATCCGGTCCACTACATTATAGAGCAGCTGGATCAGCTGCGCGATCGTAAGGGGAACTGCCTGCATCAAAATATGGCGGCAGACATTTCCCTTAGAAAAATCATTTTTCACATATATCCCGGCTTTCTAACTTGATTTGGGGGCAAAAGCGTGAATAGAACTAATAAGCTTTCAAAAAACGAAAGCTAAGAAGTTCTATGGCAGCAAAGCTGCCTATTCACACAGGAAGAACGAAAAAACAGCGTTCTTCACGATTTCTCATGATTGTGCAAGCGTCCCTCATGAGGGAGGGCTGGTAAAGCTGCGAAGCAGCGACAGCCCGGTGATTTAGTCATGAAATTATTTGTGCCGCCGTAAAACCGCCGCTACAGGTTAGAACCATTCCATCCCCAGTCAGGAATCTCCTGATATTTCACATAGATCCGGTTTTTCGGGATCGACAGTTCACTCTCAAAGATATCACAGATCACCCCGGTCAGTGCATTAAAAGCAGCGGGGGAAGCCTTTCCATAAATGCTCACCTCAATAAAAGCACTCTCCTCTGATCTGTTTCCTTGAAAATACAGGTCATAGCTATCCTCGAAGCCCACCATCAGCCAGTTCTCAGACTTTCCAATGGTAGAAGCCACCGCCTCGCCCAGCCTGGATTTGATGGCCTCTTTTTTCTCTTCTGTCATCTTAACAGTAACCTTTGAATTAATAAATGGCATATTAGATCTCCTTCCTTTTATACATCATATTATAGACAATATTCATGGTAAACGCAACCATTTATCAAGTTTTCAAATACAATAAAAGATCAGCAAAAAACAAATACCACAAAGATAATTGCTTTTTTTCCCAGAATACGTTATACTGTTCTATACGACTATTGTGTACACAGAAGCAAAAACTGTGAGAAATGGAGTTGTCATGAAAAAGAGCAACGAAGAAAGTATTATGGATATCATCAAAAAACTTAGGGAGATTGATTATATCTCTCCATCGGATATTCCAAACATTGATCTTTATATGGATCAGGTCACGACTTTTATGGACGCCCATCTGGAAGCCTGCAAAAGAACAGACGAGGATAAGATCCTTACCAAGACCATGATCAACAATTACACCAAAAACAATCTTCTTCCGCCGCCGGACAAGAAAAAATACTCCAAAGAGCATATGTATCTGCTGATCTTTCTCTACTATTTTAAAAATGTTCTTTCCATCAGCGACATCCAGAAAATATTTGCCCCTTTGACACATATGTTTTTTAATCATGCCTCAAAGGATATTTCTCTGGAAAAAATATATGAAGAAATTTTCAAGATGGAAAAAGAACAGACTAACAATCTGACCAAGGATGTAGTACGCCGGTTCAAGAGCTCACAGGAGATCTTTTCCGACGCCACCGACGAAGCAGAATCGGACTATCTGTCCCGTTTTGCTTATATCTGCATGCTGAGTTTTGATGTCTATATGAAAAAACAGATCATTGAACGCATCATAGATGAGACACTGCATTAAAAAGCCTCCTAATAAAAAGCTATACCAGCAGCGCTCTCAATTTTTCCACGGATGTATTAGCGATCAGCTCTACAGGGAAATCGACTTCCAAAAGCAACGCATCCGCATATTCAAAATTCATTATATCTTCCTCTGTATGTGCATCGCTTCCAACGATAATTGGAACTTCATATTTTTTACATAATTTCAGGATCTGTCGGTCTGCTTCCCTGGCATTTTTCCGAAAACTAGTGGGCGCCAGGGAGGAATTATTCAATTCTATCAGCTTTCCATATTTTTTTGCTTCCCGGACCAGTATTTCCTGATCAAACTCATACCGGATATCGTCCGGATGCCCGATGATATCTACATGGGGATTCCGTATGGCGCCAAGATATGCCCTGGTATTCTCCTCCGGACTGCCAGGCTCGATGCAGCGCACATGCAGACTTGCGATGACCACATCCATCTCTGACAGAACCCGGTCCGGCAGATCCAGCTTACCATCATAATCCACCACGTTCACCTCTGTCCCAAGCAACAGGGGAAGCCCATATTTTTCCCGCCTCGCCACCTTCAGATTCAGAAAATACAGCAGTCCCATCGTTCCTGGCATAGAAGGGGCATGATCTGTTATTCCCAAAAGCTGCAGTCCTTTTTCTTTCGCAGCCAGCGCCATCTCATTCATCGTATTATAAGCATGCCCGCTGGCATAGGTGTGGGTATGCAGATCCAGTACAT
Source organism: uncultured Roseburia sp. (assembly GCA_947246475.1). Lineage (GTDB taxonomy): Bacteria > Bacillota > Clostridia > Lachnospirales > Lachnospiraceae > Eubacterium_F. The sequence continues at coordinate 109,130 of CAMXSH010000002.1, read as the reverse complement.
AAATATCTCTCATGATTTTCTCCTTTTATTTTCATGAAGAACGCTGCCTTTGCGTTCTTCCGGTGTGAATAGAGCAAGGTGCCGCAAGCGGCGCCTTGCGAGAAACTACGTGATGAGGTTTTGATGCCTCAAACGGAGGCATTCGGATCCGCAGTTTCATTCACACTTCACAATACCATCTTCGCCAAAAAATTTCAATAGTTATTGTCTTTTGTCCCTGACTATGCTATAATGAACGTATGTTTGTTGCAATATGAAGGAGGATTTGATATGTCGGCTATTTTAGACCATTTAAATGATAAACAGGAGGAAGCTGTCCTTCACTTTGAGGGTCCTTTACTGATCCTGGCAGGAGCAGGTTCTGGCAAGACCAGAGTTCTTACCCACCGCATTGCCTATCTGATTGAAGAGCACCAGGTCAATCCCTGGCAGATCCTGGCGCTGACCTTTACCAACAAGGCAGCCAGTGAGATGCGGGAACGGGTGGACCATATCGTCTCCTACGGCGCCGAAAGTATCTGGGTCAGTACCTTCCACTCCACCTGTGTACGGATTCTGCGCCGATACATAGACCTCATCGGGTACAGCCGCAGTTTTACGATCTATGATACCGATGACCAGAAAAGCCTGATGAAGGATATCTGCAAACACCTGAACATAGACACAAAAAAGTATAAAGAAAAAACCTTTCTGAATGCGATCTCCAATGCAAAAAACGAGCTCAAAACACCGGAACAGTTTGCCGAAGAGACAGAGAAAGAATATAACCGCAGGATCTTTGGCACAGTGTATAAAGAATATCAGAAACGTCTCAAACAGAACAACGCCCTGGATTTTGACGACCTGATCATGAAGACTGTGGAGCTTTTCAAAGACCAGCCGCAGGTATTAGAGCACTACCAGAACCGTTTCCGCTTTATTCTGGTGGACGAGTACCAGGATACCAACACGGCACAGTTCATGCTCCTCAGCCTTCTTGCCTCCCGCTACCGGAATCTCTGTGTGGTGGGGGACGATGACCAGTCCATCTATAAATTCCGGGGAGCCAATATTTATAATATATTAAATTTTGAAGAAATATTTCCTGAAGCAAAGACCATCCGCCTGGAACAGAATTACCGCTCCACAAAGCGGATCCTGGAGGCTGCCAACGAGGTGATCCGCCACAATACCGCCAGAAAAGAAAAGGCTCTTTGGACCAAGGCAGAAGAAGGCGATCCAATTCGCTATGTACAGTATATGAATGAGTATGAGGAAGCGGCTGGCATCGCCGGGGACATCCATAACGACATCCGGGAAAATGGAAGCAGCTATTCGGATTTCGCTGTACTCTACCGCACCAATGCCCAGTCCCGGGTCTTTGAGGAAAAACTGGTACAGGAAAATATACCTTACCGTATCGTAGGCGCCATCAACTTCTATTCCCGAAAGGAGATCAAAGATCTTCTCTGCTATCTGAAGACCATTCACAATCCAGAGGATGATATTGCCGTCCGGAGGATCATAAACGTTCCACGCAGGGGCATTGGCGCCACGACGATCCAGCGGGTGATGGACTACAGCCTGGACCGGGGCATCAGCTTTTTTGCTGCCCTGCGGGAAGCTGATTATATTGACGGGTGCAGCCGCGCTGCTTCCCGGATCCATGATTTTGTCAGCTTTATTGATCTGTTGAAAAGCCGTCAGGATGAACCAGATTTTACTCTTCGGGGGCTTATGGATGAGATCCTTGAATGCACGGGCTATGTCAAAGATCTGGAGGCAGAAGATTCCGTGGAGGCAAACGCACGCCTGGAAAATATTGACTCCCTCATCAATAAGATCATCCAGTATGAAACGGATGCCAGCGATCCCGCCGGCGAACCAGCCACCCTGGGCGGTCTTTTGGAAAACATCGCCCTGGTAGCCGATATCGACACCGTGGATCCCGACACAGAACAGGTTCTGTTGATGACGCTGCACAGCGCCAAGGGACTGGAGTTTCCTAAGGTATACATATGCGGCATGGAAGAAAACATTTTTCCTGGTTCCGTCGCTGTGTACGACCCTTCCGATGATGAGATGGAAGAAGAACGCCGCCTTTGCTATGTGGGAATTACCCGGGCAAAAAAACAGCTGACACTGACTTGTGCCAGACAGCGTATGCGAAACGGAGAACCGAATTTTAATTTTCCATCCCGCTTTATCAGTGAGATCCCCCGTTATCTCATACAGCAGACCGAGAGTGAAAAACCGCGTTCGTCTTCCTCTGCATACGACAAAGCGGCGGGACTGGACGACATCTTCTCTCCGGCTAAAAAATACAACAAACATTCAAAAAACCCTTTTGCAGACAACCCTTATATAAAAAAGGGTGCTTCCTCTCTGTCCGCTCCTGCCGGCAGACCAGAGTACAGTGAGGGAGATACTGTCTATCATATCAAATTTGGCACAGGGACGGTACTGTCTTTGGAAAAGCTAAGTACGGATTATGAGGTCGTAGTGGAGTTTAAAGATTTTGGCCAGAGAAAGCTTCGCAGCTCTTTTGCAAAACTTTCTAAAATTTAAAAAATTAGCTAGTATATTTTACATAGATATGTTATACTATTAATAGATATTGAACATGAAGGAAAGGATGGTAGTGATATATGTGCGGAAAGATTGATGATCTTGTTAACAGCGCTAAGATCAACCAGCTGTTGAACAAAAAAAATGCGGATGAGGAAAGAAAAAATTGTCTGTTATGGGTTCTTGCGATCATTGGTGTCGTTGCTTCTGTGGCAGCGATTGCTTACGCGGTATACCGTCATGTAACTCCCCGTTATCTGGATGATTTCGACGGTGATTTTGATTATGATGAATTTGACGATGACTTTGATGATGACGACGACGATGTCGATGTTTATGTAAAGCCAGCTGAAAGCAAATAATGAATAGCTTATAAGAAGTTTTTGTTTTCCTCTTTTTCTACGAAACAGGCAGTAAATGGATTTACCACTTACTGCCTGTTTCATTTATCTATGCAATTCTTTTGGTCCATTACATCATGGAAGGAAGGTCTGGAGGACAATGAGGACGCTATTTCAATTCTTTTGGTTCGTTGGACAATGTCACTGCCAGCGCCCCAGGGCCAATATGACAGGAAACACTGAGAGACAGCGGATCGATATGGATATCATGTCCTGGGAAAAGCAGATTCAGTTCCTCCCGGAATCTCTCCGCCTCTTCCCGGTTCTGGGTATGGGCGATATCAATAAACATATTTCCCGACTCTGCAAAACGATTTTCCAGATCCGAAGTGATGGCCTTGACCATGGTCTGCTTTGCCTGTTTCAGCGTCTTAACTTTCGCATAGGAATCCAGCTTGTCTCCCTGGATCTGCAGTACAGGCTTAATACGCAGCACCGTTCCGATAGCCGCCACAGCTGGTGTCAGCCTGCCTCCCTTTTTCAGATATTTTAATGTATCTACCATAATATAAATACTGCTCTCAAGCTTATCTCTGGTCAAAATATCAAAGATATCCTTCCCTGAGAATCCTTTATCCGCCAGTTCCTTTGCCTGAAGCACCGACCTTCTCTGAGTCACAGAAATCCTCTGGTTGTCCACCACATAGACCCTGCCCTCAAATTCATCCTCCTGCGCCAGCATCATAGCCGTGGCACAGGAGCTGCTGATGCCGCTGGACATGGGAATATGTACGATCTCGTCGTACTCTTCCAGTCCCCGGGTCCACATCTCCATAATGGACTCTGGTGACGGCTGGGATGTAGATACCTCCGCCCTGTCATCCTCAAGCGCCCGGTAAAAATCCTCCTGGGTCATCGTTATATCTTCAAGATACTGGGTTTCATTGATAAAAAACGGCATCGGAACCACCTCAATGCCCATTTCCTTTCCCTGCCGCTGCGTAATCCCGCTGTTGCTGTCTGTAATGATCTTGACCCTGCTCATAACCTGCTCTCCTTTTCCTGTTCAATCAAGTGATATTTTATTTTAACCCTCGTAAGCCTGCTCAACATCGGTTTGTGAAACAGTACAAGGAATATAACCGTAGATATGCCGAACATAAGATTCATCGGCAAGCCTGTCCCATATACCCACAGGACGGAATTCCAAGTAATTTCTCCCATGGAATAAAAAAGTGTGTTGATATCCACAATACCTCCATAAACTACAACAACGGATATCAGCCCATAGATTGAGATTGTAAACCGGTTCACCGGCACCTTCCGGAACACCATTCCGGCAAAAAAGCCCACCAAGCCCAATGCAAACATCTGAAAAGGCGTCCAAGAGCCCTGTCCAAAATAAAAATTTGAAACAAAAGCGCTGACAGCTCCAGTGATAAATCCGGATTCTGCTCCCAATGAGATTCCTGTGATGATGACCACAGCCGCCAGTGGCTTGATCTGAGGAAGAATGAAAAAAGAAACCCGTGAAACTACCCCAATAGCACACATCACAGAGATGATCGTCAGCTCAGCCACAGAAGGTCTTCGGTTCTCAAACCCAAGGATAAACAATATCACTCCTGCTAACATGATTGCCAGACTGACATAATAATATTCCCTGCCCCTCAGTACCAAAAGACTATAGACAAGAATTGCGACGCAGAAGATCAACGCCAGCACGTATCCCCACACTCTTTTATTCTTCATAAATAAACCTTTCTGCCACGATCTGCGGATACCTGTCTCCTACAATCCGCTGAATTGCTGTTGTATAAAAAAGCCCTCCCCGGAAAAAATCCTGTGTCTTCATAGGAGGTGAAATCTCTCCGTCAAAACACATCGACATATATTCACAGGCATTAGCAGCAAATTCCACATCATGGGATACTACGATCACGGTCTTTCCCTTCTCTGCCAATTCTGCCAGCCATAAGCCAAACTGTTTTTTCCAAAAAGGATCCAGTCCTTTTGTCGGCTCATCAAACAAAAAAATCTCTCCGTCCTGCTCATATAAATACGCCATGGCGGTCCGCTGCATCTGTCCGCCACTCACATCATAGGGATGCCTGTCAAGGATCCGCAGCAGTCCAAATTTTTCCACCGCCGATTCTGTTTTTATTATATCACAGATCCGATCCCCGATAAACATGTATTTTGGTTCCTGAGGCAGATAAGAAATCCTGCCCTGAACTTTCATTTTCCCATAATAACATTCCTCTGCACCCGCCAGAACCTTTAAAAAAGTAGATTTTCCTGTACCATTCCCGCCAGCGATACCATAAATCCTGCCAGGCACTGTCTCATAACAAACCTCCCTTAGCACATCTTTTCCCTTCTTCTCATAGCGGAAAAACAAATTACGGCACTCTATAGACTGGATTCCTCCCGTTTTCTCCAGAAACTGTTCCGAATCCCTGACCGAGCACTGAATATCATTTCCATAAAACCAGTTCCGGCATTCTTTCACACTGGAAGGACAGGCATTTCTTTCCTCAGAAAATCGATGATAAAACCGGACAAAAGAGGGCATATAATCCAAAAATTCCTCGGATAATTCAGAATGGCATATTTTTTCATATACCTGATGCAGCTGTCCCCAGGCAGCGATCTGCCCCTTGTGGAGCACCATCATTTTGTCGCAGAGCGCCAGCACTTCCTCCAGACGCTGTTCCACGAGAATAACCGTGATTCCCAGCTGGGAATTCAGCCGCCGCAGGATATCCAGAAAGGCTGACGCCGCCATGGGATCCAATTGTGCGGTGGGCTCATCCAGAAGGATCACCTCCGGATCTGTCACCAGTACCGAGGCAAGATTCAAAAGCTGTTTTTCCCCTCCCGACAGAGAATAGGTATCCCTCTCCATCCAGTCCTCCATTCCAAAATACGTAGCGGTGCCAGCGATGGCATGCCACATCTTCTCCGTCTGAATTCCCATATTCTCCATCCCAAAAGCCAGTTCATGCCGTACCTTATCTGTAACGATCTGATTGGAAGGATTTTGGGATACATATCCGAACTTCTGGTGTGTTTCCTTGATACAGCGAAGAAGCGTCGTCTTGCCGGATCCCGATGCCCCGCAGACCACCACAAACTCTCCTCTTCCCACTTCAAAGGAAACGTTTTTTAACACGGCTTCTGTACTTCCGCCGTAGGTATAGCTTATATCTTTGAAACTATAAGTCTCCATCTAAGTTCCTCCCTGATATTTATACCCAAAGGAATAAAAAATAATAGAACAAATAAAAGGTACGCCGCCATACCCATTCCATCCTGGCTGTATTCTATGTATGGAAAGGCAAGGAATCTTGTCTTGGAACAGGAATACATCCCCATACCGACCGAAGCAGCAAGAAACAGACATACCATCAATACCAGATCTCTACTCTGAAACCTGCGGGTATAAATGCTGGTCCGCCTTTTTCCTTCCAGTCGACTTCCGTACCCACGGTCTCTCATGGCAGTGCCCATTTCCAAAGAATCTTCCAGGGCAAGTCCCACCAGCGTCGTCAAAATTCCCTTCTGCAGTTTATGGTTCTCCCGGATCTTTTTATAATCCCGCCGGATTTTAGGGATCAGCCGCAGTGCCATGGAAAATAAAAGGCTGGCATGGGGCAGCTGGTTTCCGAAAAGACACAGGATCTTCTCCGAAGTCATCATCTGGCTGCAGCACCCGAACATCAGAAGGGACGCTGCCAGAAGAACCCCTGTCATGCAGCCGTAAAATAAACATTCTGCAGTCACCGGAAGTTCACCCATCCAGCACAGTACCGTAACCCCCCGGTGATTGACCAGGGCATTGATTCCACCGCAGACCACGACCATTCCCAGACATTTTACTACAAAACTTATTCCCTCAGACATACCTTTCAGATACAGATAAAGGGCACTCTGGCTGATAAGTGAAATCCCCAGGAGCACCGGATCAAATATAAAAATTGTTATGGCCGTCACCGCCACAAAATACACGAAGATCACCGCAGGATGATATTTGCTGAAACCATTCACAGACACCCCTCCTTTCCATTTTAATGGTACAATTAACCCGAACCTGCTCCGTCTCTAATATTCACAGGTATAATTGAATACCACCTGATCTCCTTTCACCAATTTATATTTATTACTGCCACATCCCGGATCTTTTCCATTGACGGAATACATCCACCCGCTCTCATCCCCGCAGTCAAACTCATATAGATTATGAATTCCCTTGATATAATAAGTAGAATATAAGGGCGTAAAGACATAGTCCAAATGGATCTCTTTTTCTTTGCATACCCGTTTCAGCACATCAAATACCGTCTCCCCTTCTTCAAAAGCAAAATTCCCTTTTAAAATAATTCCATCTTCAGGGATTACTTTTTTGGCGCTTTCATTCAGCTTGTCCAAATGGGAAAAAACCTCCTGACAGGTGATGGTAAGACTGCATTCATTCTTCTCCTGTAACGTCGCACTCGCAGCAGCCGGAGATGAAGAAGGTGCTGTTGTAATGACCTGGGGATTTTTTTTCGGACTCTTTGTGCTCTGAGGTTTCGGTTTGGAGCCGGTGTTCTTTTTGGGAGATTTGGTCTTAGTCGATGACGGATCCACTGTCTTCTTATCTGTTTTTTTGTCTGATTTTTTATCTGGTTCTTTGGTACTCTTCGGTTCTATCTTGTGGTCATTATTCCTTTTAACTGACACTTTCTTTTTGGTGTCTTCTTTTTTCCGGATGGCGGCAGAACTCACAGCGGTTTCCCTGGAACCGCTGGAAGATATGGCTGCTATGGTCTCTTCCTTCTGAACCGCAGAAACAGTTCCCTCCTGGGGAATCACTTGATTTTCTACTGTAGTAGTATAGATATTTTCACCTTCCCTGCTTCCCTTTATAATCAACACTGTACACAATATAGCGATAGCAGACAGGCATCCTAAAATAATTTTTTTATTGCCATGCATATGCGTCTCTTCTCCTTTTGCTTCCATGTCTTTTGACAATAAACTTTCTAATATGAAATCCATTAGGATTTATTCTATCATATTTTTTGCACACGGTTTTTGTGCATTCCAAGTTGCGAAGCAACTTGCTAATAAGTTCGTCGGAACTTATTTTATCATACTTTTTTCTTTCCTGCCAATTAATTTTTTTGTACATCGAATTGCATAATACATCATTTCTAATTGTAATAAAAAAGAAACCGTTGCTCAGCAGAATACATAGCTGCTGTATAACAGTCTCTCTGATTTCTTTGTAATATGTACAACAGATACAGGGATGCCTAATCTATGAAGAATATCTTCTGCTTCAGTTTTAATATCATATTCGTCACGTGCACTTACGGTTGAATCTTTCATTCCTCAATTCTCTTCCATTTTCCTAAAAAATATGTTACAATCATAATGATTTATTTTAATATAAGTAGCTGTATAGGTTTCTGGTGACACGATGATGTCACATTTGCATGCACAGGCATGCAGCCTGACGGTGCCAAGTCCAACCCGATTCGATTTGGTATCGTCAGGCTAAGCAGAATTAATAGGGAAGCCGGTTCGAGTCCGGCACAGCCCCCGCTGCCGTATTTGAGGATGCCGATAACAGGACTGGAATGCTATTCCTGCACCCCGGTCAGCCACTGGAACAGCCCATCGGGCATAATTATCTGGGAAGGCGTTATCTGCAGTTGATGCATAAGTCGGAAGACCTGCCATACAGTCTGAAATATAACCTTTCGGAGGGAGAGGAAATGTTTTGACAGCTTATGAACTAGCCAATTCTGTGATCACAATTGGTCTGTTTTTGTTGTACAAGTTATGTCATAACTGCCCTTTATACCCTTTTCAGGTATAAAGGGATTTTTTGTTCTACTATATTAAATTTAGATCAATAGAAACAACAATAACTACACAACAAGCGCAGTATGCGCAGAAATGAGGAAGCGTATGAAAACAAAAAAACGATTCTTAGCCCTGCTTCTCTCTGTCGCCATGATCTTTTCTGTTTCTGTGGCAGACAGGGAAATTTCGGCAGAGAAAAAGGCAGCCAATGACACGGTCACGGTTACATTACGGGTTGAAGATTCCAGTAAAACTCTGGTTCCCCCCACCAGTATCACACTGGACAAAGATACTGTAGCCACGATCAACAACACCTTTAATGCCTCTGTGGAGACACCAGTACTTGAAACTGCTCATGTGACTGCTGCCCACGCCCTGGCAAAATACATATCAGATCAATCCAAAACACCAGCTTCTGACCTGACCTTTGCTTATGGCAATCCTGCCACTATACCAGGACAGGACACACTGGACAGCTCCTACTTCTGGTCCTTCCGGGTGAACAATACTTCTCTGGTCATGGAAGATGGTTTTACCCAGTACAACTTTACCAGCTGCCCGGTTCAGGATGGAGACAGTATCGTCGTATTCCGACAATATTATAACACTACTACCAGCGAGTCCAGCTCCTATTCCTATTTTGATAAAGAATCCTATGAGACGGGAGTAAACGAAAAAGTTTCTGTCACACTAAAGAAGGAAAGTTTCGATGAAAACTGGAACACAGTCGCAGCCCCGATGGCAGATCAAAATATCATTATCGCCATCGACAATACAGCTGGTTCCGGTCCGGTACCTGCCATCGCACAGGTGGCCACCACGGACAAAAACGGCATAGCAGATCTCTCCTTTAACAAAGCGGGTACCTATGCCCTGTATTCCAGCAGTATGAATGCAGACGGCACCCCGGCAACTTCCCGTGCTTACGCAAAAATTACCGTAAAAGAAACACAGCCTCCTGCCACTGCCACCCCGGCTCCGCCAGCGCCTGCTGTCACTCCGCCGCCAACGATACCACAACATCACAGCTGTGTAATTAAAAAACCCCTTGTACCCAAAAAAATAAAAGCCAAAGTAAAAAAGAAAAAAGCCACCATATCCTGGAAACGCGCGGTCCTGGCAGATGGATATGAAGTATTCTATTCTAAGAAAAACAAAAAGAACTTCAAAAAACTTTCCGATACAAAAAAGACAAAAATAACGAAGAAATTAAAAAAAGGAACGTATTTTGTAAAATGCCGCAGTTATAAAATGTTCGATAAAAGAAAAATTTACAGTAAATACAGTAAGATCATTTCTTTTCAAGTAAAATGATGAAATTTCTTGATAAATAGGGCGCATCGGGCGCCCTATTTGTGAAAGATCTGAATGAAAAGACAAAGGAGGCCAACCATGAAACGAATATTATCCTTTCTGCTGATCGTCACTCTCTTTCTTATTCCATGCTCCAGTGCCTATGCCTGGACTTCCTTTCGCAATGAAAAGGGAGAGTCCGGAGCCAATACCATCCACGCTGCTACACCAGTTGACACAAATACCACCGGGCCAAAATGGAAAAAAAGATTTTCACAGAGTATGGGATCTGTCATGAATTCTACTCCTATCATAACAGAAAAAAACATCTACATTGTAAGTAAAGATGTTCTATATAAGACAGACAAAGAGGGTACAATCCTCTCTACACTACAGCTTTGTGCCTCTATGAATTCTATGTGCCACATGGCTTCCGACGGAAAAAATCTATATATCCCCCTGGGAGGGGGACTCCTGCAGTGTGTCGAGATGAACACCATGACCGCTGTCTGGACCAGCGAACCTTTCGGCGGACAGTCCCTGACCACCGTATACATTCATGACGGTCTGGTCTACGCAGGCACTACCAACGGAGATGGGTCCGCGGGCTGCTATTACTGTGTTGGGGCAGAGGATGGAAAAACCCGTTGGAGCTATCAAAATGAGACGTTCCCCTGCGGATACTACTGGAGCGGTGCCATCTCAGCCACATTATCCACTGAAGAATGCCTTTTATTTGGCGGGGACAATGGCATCCTGGTCTCTCACAGCCTGACCAGTGACCAGGTATATGACACACTGGATCTTACTTCCATCACTGGATCTAAAGGGAAGATCCGCGCCGGGATCACATACGATGCTGGATCCAATGCCTTCTATACTACCTCAAACAATGGATACCTGTACCAGATCCGCATGGGCGAAAATGGGAAATTTGATAGGGTAAACTCTGTTTTTTTGGGAGATTCCGCTGGTAAAACCGTCAACTGCACCAGCACTCCCACGATTTACAACGGCAGGATCTATGTCGGCAGTTATTATGACAATGCAGGCCGCATCAGCGTCATTGATGCCGACACCATGCACACCATCTATGCTGCCACCACTGGCACAGCGGATATTAAATCCTCCCCTCTCGTATCCACTGGTTATGCCACGGAGGAAAACCATCACCGGGTCTATGTATATTTTACCCAGAATACCGTACCAGGGGGGGTATATTATATTGAAGACAGCTCAGTCACTGAATCGGCAGATATAAAAACCTTGTTTGAACCAAAAAACAACCCCCAGTTCTGTCTACACAGCCTGGCGGCAGACGCAGAAGGAACCCTGTATTATTCCAATGATTCCGGTACCTTTTTTGCGGTTCACGAGGGCTTTGCCTCTGGCGATATCCTGCCACCGCCCTCTCCCACCACCCCTGCTGATCTGCCAGCTGATTCCACAATAAAACCGGGAACCGGCACAGTTTCTTTCCCATCTCCGACGCCTGGTCCCCAGCGGACGGCTTCTGATACTGTTCCAAAGAAAAAATCACGTCCCGGCAAACCATCCAGGATAAAAATGAAAACGAAAAAAATACACCGTGGTAAATATAAGGTAACCCTATACTGGAAAAAAGGGAGCCACTCTAAAAAAACACAGATCAAAATAAAGGGCAAAAAACTGAAAACCGTCTCCGGCAGCAAATATACACTGTCGCTGAAAAAGGGAGTCCATACCATTCTTCTATATGGTTATATCTCCCCCTCACAAAAGAGCTCTGCCGCCAGAATACGCATCCGTGTATCCTGACGGCAGAGCCGACATCATTCTTCTGTTTCTTCACTATCCGAGCCCCCAGAAGAATCCCCAGGTCCCTCACTGGAGGTCTGGGACGAGGATATGGATACGCTGACTCCCTCCTCCTCCTGCATCTTCTCCAACAGGCTCTTATGCTTTTTCGGTTTCACATTCTGTGCTGCCATCATCTTCGCTTTCAAATAAAGATCGCTGTTAAAACGAAACAAAAAATTCTCATCCTTCGGCGGCACCTTCTCCCCCTTCATGATACGCCTTGCGATGGCAAGGGCGCGGGCAAGGGCGCCATAGGATTTCTTTTTCTTCTTCTTCTGCGTCTTCTGTGCCATCTTCTTCCTTTGCTCATTTATCTTCTGATATGCCCTGGCAAGAGCCTTCCCTTCCTCTGACAGCTCTGCCAAATCTGTATATTTGTTAGAAACTCCCTTTTTATACTGGCTTCCCTGGAGCGCCGTCTTTCTTTTCGTATTCCCATTCCTTTGGCTCTGGTTATCCACTTTCAGCATCCCAGGCTGTTCTGCGTATTCCGTCCGATCTGTAATATTCATCTTCTATCACATCCTTGTTCTGACACCAGGTATCCAAAACCATCCCCTGGCAACTAAGTCTCAGGGCAATTCCATTTACCCATGTAAACAATCTCAATATATATATCGGACGACACAAAAAATTATTTAGCCTTAGGGGCTTTGCTGGCAAATTCCGTATTCACCAATTCCTCATAGGGAACCCGGCTGCTGAGTTCCCCACCAGATTCCAGTATATCCTGAAGAAGGTCAAAACTCTCCTTTTCAAAAACAAGATTGTCTTTCCAGGTCCCTTGGTCATAATATCGTTCTACAATCGTAGTTAACGTTTCCCTCTCCGTCTCTTTGAACTGAGGCTGGATCACTTCCGCGATCTCCTGCGGCGTGTGGCTTTTTACAAAATCCATCCCTTTCTGAAGAGCATTGGTAAACTTCTGAATAGTATCTGGATTTTTCTTGATATAACTTTCCTTGGCAGAATAAGCAGTATAGGGAACCATTCCGCTGTCCACTCCGAGAGAAGCTACCACAACACCCTTCTTTTCCTTTTCCAGAGAAGCTGCAAAGGGTTCAAACTCCACCGAGTAATCCCCCTGTCCCGAAGCAAATGCTTCTGCGGTAAGTCCAAAATCGATATTCTGTACCATCTTCAGATCTTTCTGGGGATCCATGTCATTCTTCTTTAGTATGTATTCAAATACCATCTGCGGCATACCGCCCTTCCTTCCTGCCAGTACTGTCTTACCTTTCAGTTTATCCCAGGTAAAATCCTCATCCGCTTTCCTTGCCACCAGAAAATTGCCTGCGCGCTGTGTCAGCTGGGCAAAGTTGACAATCTTTTCTCCCGCTCCCTCATTAAACACATAGATCGATGCCTCTGATCCCATAAATCCAATGTCTGCCTCTCCTGACAACACCGCTGTCATCACATTATCGGCGCCAGAACCATTGACCAGATTTACATCCAGCCCTTCCTCTTTAAAATAGCCTTTCTCAATAGCGACATACTGGGGAGCATAGAAAATGGAATGCGCCACTTCATTCAGTGTGATGGACGTCATCCCCTCCTCCTCCTTTTTCGCACAGCTGCACAGAGAAAGTACCAGCAGAGAAAAAATCAGCGCCAGAACCACGATTTTTTTCATTCTCTTCCTCCTAACCCGATGGCGGGCTATTTCCTTTTTCTATGAATATATGACAAAAAATACGTGTGGTGCAGGTCTTTTTATGTTAATATAGAAACAAAAGATGAATTGAAGGAGGGCATTTGGATGAATGAAATAGAACAATTGAAGCAATGGATCGATGAAAGTGATAATATCGTATTTTTTGGAGGCGCCGGCGTCTCCACCGAGAGCCATATTCCCGATTTCCGCAGTGTTGACGGACTGTATAACCAGCAATATGATTTCCCGCCAGAAACTATTTTAAGCCATCGTTTTTTCATGCAGAATACAGAGGAATTTTATCGTTTCTACTGGAACAAAATGATATTTGATGATGCGGAGCCAAATCCTGCCCACAGAGCGCTGGCAAACCTTGAAAACATGGGCAAACTCAAGGCTGTCATCACCCAGAATATCGATGGTCTGCACCAAAAAGCGGGAAGCAGGGAAGTTCTGGAACTGCACGGGTCAGTTCTTCGCAATTACTGCATGTCCTGTAAAAAGTTTTACGGGCTGAAGGATATTCTCCCGCAAAAGGGAATTCCCAGATGCAGCTGTGGCGGCACCATAAAGCCGGATGTAGTGCTCTATGAAGAGGGACTGGATTCTTATATTTTGGAAAAATCCATCTCATATATTAAAAATGCAGATGTTCTGATCATAGGAGGCACCTCTCTCGCCGTCTATCCCGCTGCCGGACTGATTGATTACTACCGGGGTGATAAGCTTGTTCTGATTAACAAAACCAAAACCAGCCGCAATGCCCACGCAAACTTAGAAATCAATGGGGCAATTGGCGAGACCCTCGGGTTTTATGCTTGAAAGAATAATTTATTTGTGATAGACTTACTCATGAAAGTTTGTTAGCAAATAGACATCATAATGGGATGTACGACAGAGCAAAGAAACATATTGTTGACTTTGCAGAAATGAGGAAAATTATGCCGATCAAGATTCCCAATTCTCTGCCTGCCACAGAGATACTGGAAAAGGAAAATATATTTGTAATGACGGAACACCGTGCCATGCATCAGGACATACGTCCATTAAGTGTACTCATACTAAATCTGATGCCCACCAAGATCGTAACAGAAACCCAGCTGCTGCGTAAACTGTCAAACTCCCCTCTGCAGGTCGAAGTGGAGTTTTTAAAGACCGCCAGTTATATTCCACAGCACACGGATCCTACGCATCTGGATACTTTTTATACCACCTTTGATGAAGTCATGGACCGTAAATTCGATGGTATGATCATCACTGGTGCGCCACTGGACTACATTGCCTTTGAGGATGTGGAATATTGGAAGGAAGTGTGCCGGATCATGGAGTGGTGCAAAACCCATGTGCATTCCACCCTTCATTTGTGCTGGGGAGCCTTTGCTGCTCTGTATTATTATTTTGGCATAAATAAATTCGACCTTCCCCAGAAATTATCTGGTGTTTACGAACACACCGTTATAAAGAAAAATTCCCCCCTATTCCGTGGCTTTGATGACATCTTCTACGCTCCACAGTCCCGCGCCACCAGTGTGAAAACAGAAGATATCCAGGCAGTGGAAGGACTTGAACTGATGGCAGTCTCAGAAGAAGCCGGCGCCACTATCATAAAGACTACGGACAGCCGCCATTTCTTCATGACCTGCCACCCGGAATATGACGCCGATACTCTTGCCAGGGAATATATAAGAGATGTGGAAAAGGGGCTGGATCCGAACATTCCTTGTAACTATTTTCCTGGAGATGATCCTTCCCAAGCACCGATCGTGCGCTGGCGCTCCACTGGACAGCTGATCTTTTCCAACTGGTTGAATTATTACGTATATCAAAGTACACCCTATAATATTACTGACGTTTGATTCATCAAACCAGACATCACACAGACTCCCGCCGCGCCTGCCCGCACAACGGCTTCTGCATTTTCCTGACAGATGCCACCAATGCCATAGACAGGAATGTGTACACCCCTGGATAACTTTTGGATAAACTCCAGCCCCCGGCCAGGCAGTCCTCTCTTGCAGTCAGTTTCAAACACATGTCCGGCAATCACATAATCTGCCCCTGATTCCTCTGCCCTCTGCGCCTGTTCCAACGAGTGTACAGAGGATCCGATCCACTGAAAAAGACTCTTTTCTTTGTCAGGTAAAGTTTCAAGAATATCCAGGGGCAGATGAATATATCGGCAGTGCAGCTTCCTGGCACTCCCCCAGAAGGTATGAAGGATACACGTCATATCTGCCTCCTGACAGATCTGCAGCACTTGTTCCGCCATTTTCTCATATTCACTCCGGGAAAGATCTTTTTCTCTCAAAAGAATGGCATCCGCTTCCCTATTCTGCACAATCTGCTGGATCCTTTCATAAAAATCTCCCTGACACAGTTTCCTATTGGTGACACACAGACATGGGATCCGGTCACCATCTCCTGTCTTATACATAAATATAATCGCTCATTACCGGCTGCAGCCCATGATCCTGGATCGCCTGGTACACCTCATCCACCGTCCTCGTGTCGTCGATCTCAAACTGTTCATCTCCCTTTTCCTCTCCACCCCTGCCTCCAATCCCAACATTTACCCCGGCAGAGATCTTCGTAGCAGCGATCTGGACCAAATGATCCCTCACCCTCCCACTCTCCCTGGTGGAAACAGTTATATTAGAAAACGGCAGAAACAGCCGGTAGGCACACACTACCTGAAGCAGCTGCGCCTCATGTACATCCATGGGATTGATCCTGTCATTGTTAATGATGGGACGCAGTCTTGGACAGGAAATTGCAATCTCAGCATGGGGATATTTTCGCTGGATATACCAGGCATGCATGCCCGTGGCAAAGGCATCCCGCCTGAAATCATCCAGTCCCAGCAGCGCCCCAAACCCCACTCCCCGCATTCCGCCCATGACCGCCCTTTCCTGGGCATTCAGGCGGTAGGGGAAAATGCGTTTTCTTCCCGCCAGATGAAGCGTCTCATACTTATCAGGATAATAAGTCTCTTGAAATACCGTTACATAATCGGCGCCACACCCATGAAGATATTTATATTCCTCCGAATTCACCGGATATATTTCCAGGCCGATCACCTTAAAATATTTCCGGGCAATCTTACATGCCTCCCCGATATATCTGACATCCGACATCTTCGGGCTCTCTCCCGTCAGGATCAAAACCTCCTGAAGCCCCGTTTTTGCGATCTCCTGCATCTCCTTCTCAATCTCTCCCATGTTCAACCGGGCGCGCCTGATTTTATTGTGGCAGTTGAAACCACAGTAAATGCAATAGTTTTCACAATGATTAGCTATGTAGAGTGGTGTAAACATAGTGACAGAGTTTCCAAAATATTTTCTTGTCTCCGCCTGGGCTGACTGGGCAATCTCCTCCAACAGAGGAAGTGCTGCTGGCGAAAGCAGCGCTGCAAAGTCTTCTGGTCCTTTCCGGTCATGTCTAAGGGCATTTTTAACATCCACCGATGTGTAACACTCGCAATCAAATGTTTCCGCCGATTTTATCACCAGCTTATCAATCTCCGAGTCCAAAACCTCCATATCCTCCAGATAGGTCATATGATCTGTCCTGTTTTCTTTTAACTGCTCTTTGATCTCTTTGCTCAAGATACTTTTGTTGATTCTCTCTGTCATTTTTCCTTTTCTCCATTTTATTTCCTATTCCGAAGTGTTTTAAGCAATGGGGCAAATCCGCGCCGCCAGGCTAACTCAATGATGGTACAATATTGCTTCCATCCTGGATATATCCCGTCAGCGGAGAAGAGGCACTTCCTCCCCTTTCCAGCACCCTTCCCATGCCAGCAAGATAAGCTGTCCGCCCCGCCTCGATCGCCTTACGAAATGCCTCTGCCATGGCAGGGATATCTCCTGCTGTGGCTATTCCCGTATTTGCCATCACGGCAGCTGCTCCCATTTCCATTGCCTCACATGCCTGGGAGGGACATCCAATCCCCGCATCTACGATAATGGGAAGATCAATCTCATCGATCAATATCTGAATAAATTCTTTTGCGCACAATCCCTTATTCGAGCCAATGGGCGCAGCCAGAGGCATCACCGAAGCAGCTCCTGCATTGTACAGATCTCTTGCTATATTCAGATCCGGATACATATATGGCATCACTACAAAGTCTTCTCTGGCAAGGATCTCCGTGGCTTTCACAGTCTCTTGGTTATCCGGCAGAAGATATTTGCTGTCCCTCATAATCTCGATTTTCACAAAATCCCCACAGCCTATTTCCCTGGACAGCCTGGCGATCCGGACAGCTTCATCCGCATTTCTGGCACCGGAAGTATTGGGAAGCAGTGTGACCCCCTCCGGTATATAATCCATAATATTTGCTGCCCCCCTGGCATTTGCCCGTCTTAGGGCAAGAGTGATGATCTGCGCCCCCGCCTGTTCAACAGCAGCCTGGATCAGGTTCAGTGAATATTTTCCAGAACCAAGTATAAACCGGGAAGTAAATTTATGCCCTCCCAGAACCAGCATATCGTGATTCATCTTTATCCTCTCCTTTCTTTTCTTAACATCTTCCAAATTCATTGCAACATACATGTTTCAATACCAAAAGATCAGCCCCCTCCTACAAAACTCACTACTTCAACTCTGTCTCCACTCTTCACACATTTTTCCTTGTAAATAGATTTTATAATGATCTCCCCATTGATCTCTACCGCGATCTTACGAATATCATAGCCTTCCCGCTCTAAAAGTTCCATTAATAAGAGATCTGAATACTGCTCTTTTTCTTTTCCGTTTAGTATAATCATGATGTCCTCCTTCCTTTCGCCACGCACCAGTCACAGCGCTTCGCTTCTGTGACTGGTCGCGGCATTCGCCGCATACTCTGAAAAACATACTGGTCACATTATGCAAGCACATGTGACCATATGTTTTCAGAGTGCGTGGCTCAAAGCAAACGCGCAAAAAAGAGGATAGCACATGAAAGCTACACCCGTGGTGGTGTACCCCTTCATGAGATATCCTCAATCTTTTAATATCTTATCATATATTTATGATGTTGTCAAATCAACACAGCATATATCAAGCTATTTTTTATGAACTATATACCATACTCCTCCATCAATATCCCCTGCAGGATCACATCCCTTGCTGCCATTACGATTTCTTCTGTTCTGCCATCCTCAGCCAGACAAACGTTCAGACGATTTATTCGTTCCGTTGTCTCCACTCGTCCCTCTTCTTTTCCTTCTTCGCGTCCTTCTTCTCTTCCTTCTGCCAGCAGCTCTTCTGCAAATTCACACATATACCTCACACCTTTCTCTTCTTCTTTCAAATATGCTACTCTTTTTCTTAAATTCCCAAACCTTACTGTATCCGGCAAAAAAACTGTTGTTGTGTTTTTTATATATTCCAACAGTGCAGTCTGCTCCACTGTTGACGCTGGAAACGTTAAATTGGCATAAATCTCGTGTACCCCATTCGGTATCTCCCGGCTGGTGCCCTTTATTATACGAACTATTTCGGAACAGCCCGTCTGGGTATGTAAAAAATCCTTTTCTGTAATAAATATGAGATACAGATCGGGCAGATCCGCGTAACTGGCGCCTGTTCCCAGCACCCGGCTGTCGATCCGGCTCTGGATAAATCGCGAACGTTTCAGATGATCCTCGTCCTCAGCTATCTGGAGTTCAATATTATACTGCCTTTTCTGAGAGTCCTCCGCCCAGACATCCACTATCGAGCTATGTCCATATAAGTTCCGGTAACTTCTCTGGGGTTCTGTGCGTATCACCCGCAGATCATAAATCCCCGTTAAAATCCGCAATACATCCTGTAAAGCCAGATGATCCTCAAAGACTACCGAGAAAAACAAATCACTGGTCAGGTTCAGTCCCTGTATCTTCTTCAAACGCTCCGCATAGTTTTTTATTCCCACCTGTGTTGCCAATAATGTTCCTCCCTTATCTTGTATAATGAATACTAAGTTTGTTTAACATCAAACAACTTAATAGGGCGTGTCTGAAAGCAGTTTTTAGACACTGTCTGGCAGGAGACATTAAAACTATACTGGCAAAAATAAAATCCCCTATTACATAAAATTCTATCCCTGGCACTGCTTCCATCAGATACCCCCGCCTATTCAATTCTTATTGGAATGATAAGCAAGAGTATTTCTGAAATCATAACTGAAGTGCAGAACTGCAAATATGATAGAATTTCTTTTGCTTTTCTATATTAAGTATAACAATCTTTACTAACTTTTGCAAGTACCTTTTACCTCTTATCCAATTTTCTCTGGATTTTTTCCATGCCGTCTACATAAATAAGTATTTCTGCTACAATACCATACAATTCAGGAGGGATATATTCCCCAACATCCAGGATTGACAGGCTTTTTGCCAGTTTTTCATCTTTATGGACTGGAACATCCGCTTTTTCTGCCTCCGTAATGATTCTGTCTGCAATATGCCCTCTTCCAGTGGCAATTACTTTCGGTGCCTGCTCCCCTGGCTCGTATTCAAGGGCAACTGCCGTCTTTTTTGGATCAAATTCTTCCATTACAAAATCACCTCACAAAATTTTTTATAAATGTCCTCCTATGGATTGGACAAGGTCCGTATTTCTTTAACGCTTCTATATGTGCAGAGGAACCGTAGCCTTTGTGTCCCTCAAATCCGTATTCCGGATACATTTGTGCAAACTCTGTCATCAACCTGTCCCTGGTTACTTTTGCCATAATACTTGCCGCCGCGATCGATACACTTCTTCCGTCTCCCTTGATGATCCCCAGCTGCTTGATGGGAAGCTGGGGGATCGTCACCGCATCATTCAAAAGCAGGTCCGGCACCACCTGTAAATCCTGCACCGCATGGGTCATCGCTTCATACGTGGCCTGCAGGATATTGATTTGGTCAATTCTCTCCGGCGAACTCATGCCTATTCCATAGGATACCGCTTTTTCCTTTATTTCATCAAATAATTCTTCTCTTCGTTTGGCACTGAGCTTTTTGGAATCATTAAGATACAAAATCTTACAATCTCTGGGAAGTACAACAGCCCCTGCCACTACGGGACCAGCCAGTGGACCGCGTCCAGCCTCATCAATACCACAGATACAGGAAAAATCTTTTCCATATTTTCTTTCAAATTCCTGCATCACTTCCAAACGTCTGCACTCATTTTCATAGGCTTTTTGCTTTTTCTGGTATGTAGATATCAGTTTAGCAACTCCAGATCTCCCATCTTCTCTATATCGTTCAAATAATTGATTCCAGTCTTTCATTGCAGCATGTTCAAACTCATATTTTATATCGGCTATTTTCTTTGGCATAATAATCCTCCATTTTTTACAACCACGTAAAAAGATACCTGCGCCCAAAAACAGACACAGGTATCTGAACTGTTTATATTAATAATTCTATTGAAGGGCAAATAGTCCTCGTTCTCCTATTGTGATCTCAGCAAACTGCTTAGACGTCTCAACCTGTTCTGCATTTTCAGGGTCTAAAGGATTCTGTGTAGGTGCATACTTAGACCCCGATTCCTTAGATGACCTTGCCACCCACTCCAGACGTACCTTTGTATATCCTTCCTGCCACTTAGATCTTAAAAATGGCAGCCTGAAATTCAGTGTCTGCTTTTCCGGAACAGCATATCCATTAATTTTTGCAAACAAATTCTGAGGTTTATCAAAATCTATCAGCTTCATCACAAATGGATTTCCATCCAAATCCTCCGGTTTTAGCTTAATCGGTGCTTTTGATGTGTCATTTTCATTGATCAGCGTAACCGATCTGAGTATGGATGTCTCTTCATTGTCAGAATTATTTAAACTGCAGAAAAGGAACAGCGTCTTATCATTTTTGTACTCCGCTGACTGGCTATAATCGATCAGCACACAGTCATTTGAAATTTTCTGATAATACTTTCTGGTTTCCTTATTATTATTAATGGAAAATCCCATTGAAGGAGTTAATACATTTCCATTGCTCAAGATCTGTTCCGTCAAATCCATCAGAAAATCGGATATTCCGCCGGCAAATATTGAAAAGTTTCCATTGGCTGGCTGTCCTTCTTTATGAATTACCACAACGTTCTGATAATCATTGGAAGGATCCACGGTTCCTGTGATACCGCCCATAGTCGTGCCAGTTGGATCTTTATAATACCCTTTCAGATATGCATCCACTGTACTTTCTACAGAAGTCTTTAGAAAACCATATTTTACAAAATTATCTGAAATAATACCTGTATGGTTTCCGTTATAAAGAGAATCTTCTGGAGGCTCTGTTGCCACCTCCGGCAGGAAGGTAAGTATATTCCAAAGATAGTAACACATCTGTTTTTGTTTTTCATCCGTATGCCCTGCATCCTGACACAGCTTTCTTATATAAAATCCCGTATACTTTGCTGAATCCGGATCCCTGTGACTGTCTTCTGTCAATGGCACCTGCCGTATATTATCATATACATCATCCATAAAAGTCTGAACATACTCTACCTGGTTGTTTGGCTTATCCTTATCTGCTGAAAGGTCAAACTGTGTAGAGATCAGATACAGCTTTGTAATGTTATTTAAACTTCCCGAACGCAGCGAACACAGAATCTTATCATCCATATACATATGGATATCCGGATCCCCGGTTCTTTTTGCACCCTCGTCGAGCAGTGTTCCCATCTGCCTTGAATATAGCATCGGCAGGGAACAGTCTCCGCTAAGCCGCTTAATGATCTTCATACAATCCACCCACTCCAGATCATTCTCATGAAAAGAAGCAAGTTCTCCACTAAAGGAGCTCCAATTATTTCTGTCCCTTGCTGGATTGGAAAAATTATGATAACAGTCCATCAGCGCAGTCAGATCGTCCGTATTGTTATCATAAGTAGCAATATAGAACATGTCTGCCCGCTCCACAATATCTAATGTCTCTGGTGTATCTCCCTGATCCATCTGGTTTATCATCGAAGGAGTCAGTGTCATTACCTTAACATAAGTATCATCATACTGCTCATCTGCTGTCCTTATAATATTCCCTTCACTGTCCTTCTGATCCTCAAAATAAAACAGAGACCGTTTCAGGATATCATTAAATTTAACACCGATTAATTCAAAGCGGAAAATATATCCTTCGTATTTGTACTTAAAAGTATATACGGAACTGACCTTTAATTTCTGCTCCGAATTCTGTATATTTGTTTCTTCTTTTAATGCCGCCGGAAATCCATCCCCTACTTTCAGATTATTAAATGCATCCTGTACCTCCCAGCCCTGTTTGCCTTCAGACCAAATCTCATTGTAGGTTATATCAGCTGGTAAGTCACTGAGCTTCTCGTAATATTTCCAACGGTTCTGGGACTTATCCTCCCATTGCTGCACTTTCTTATTCGGCGCCTCATAGGGACCAACGGAAAAGTCTCCTTTCCCATCGCCTACATATACAAAATATCCAATTACCCCAGATTTATTTTCATGTTTCCAGCTATCGGTGCGTTCGATCTCCTTCTCTAAAACTTCATCCCCTTTTGTTGTCCTGGCAAAGAGATCCCGATGAGCCTTGGCAAACTGGGTCACTGTCATCTGACCATTCGTCAGTTTTTCATAGTCTTCCTGGACTTCTGCGGAATCACTTTCAAATTTTACAGTATATTCCTTATTATCCTTGGGATCTTTTTCATACGTCCATTTCCACTGCGCATCATTTTTTAAATATTTGAATGGTATCTCTTTCCCATCTTTATCCACAAAGTCGTCTGGATGAGCGGACTGGATCTCCGCAATTGTTCTTTTGGACATACCATTGGAAATCTCAGAAGCAAAGCTCTTGTCTTTTCTCATTTCCACAGTATAATAAGTACTTAAATAAAAAAGCGGAGCCTTAGAACGCTGATGTCGCCCATAACCACCTGTTTTAGCAGCCCCTACTACTGTGCCATTGGGATTATAGATTTCAAATCCGTGGTTATTATTATTAAACCAGCCGTTAAGATCTTTAATATTCGTATTATTGAACAAATCTCCATTGGCTCCATCACCAGGTTCCCATCCCTCTCCGATCAGCGTATCATGAAAGGCGTACAGATTATTATCAATTTGATCCTTACGACAGGCACCAGTATCCAAAAAGCCTATATAATTTCCCTTTCTCAAGACCTCATAACTAAACTCCAGCGGATCAAAAGGCAGTCCCTCTTCCTGCGACGATACAAGAAGGGAATAGGCCTGCTGTGACATCTCCGGAACGATCTCGAGTAGAATAAAAGGATTATCCTTCGTTCCCTTCTGTGTGGAACCATTGGTCCTTGGTACCTCAGGCAGGGCCTTATAGCCGCGGACTACAACCTCCGTCTCCTCTTCTGACTCTACCACATCTTTTTAATAACGGTACCCTTTCAGATCCACAGCTTCCTTTTTTACACCATCTACATAAAAACGCATTCCACCGTTTTTATCTGGATTTTTTGTGATAAAGCTTACGCTGGAATCCGTATTCCAGCTCGCATCCGTCCTGCAGTCTTCATTGTCTTTTGTCACAATGGACTCATTAGCTGAAAAAAGCGTAAGAACCCTCTTTTCAGAATCCTCTTTTCTGGTCTTTGTAAATTCAGCAGAATACACTTTCAGCCTCTTCCCGCTGTTTTTTGCCAGAATGGAAATAGACGTGTAAAGTTCACCTATGCTCAGCTTATTCTCCAGGTCAAACATAATCGTACGTTTTCCTGTGAGCTGCGAAGCCCCGGCATCCCTTTCTGTTTCCTGAAATCCAAGATACTCGATCACTTTTGTTCCTGAATCTGTCTGGACAAGGGAAGATGTTTTTTTCAAAGATTTATAAGAATTTTTCGCGGTAACCGTAAGATCTGGATTTGCTTCTTCCTCTGACTGGGCCAGTCCCGGATCATCTATATATTTCTGCGCAATATAAGGCTCATTGGCAACATATTTACCAAAAATAACGCCATTAGATATCAAATAATAAGCGGTAACGATCACGCAGGTAAGCAGCACAGTAAAACCGCCATACATCATGCCCCGCCTCAAACGGCTCTTTTTACTATGTACATTTCTATTTCCCTTCATAATGCGAGCTCCTTTCTACTGATTTCTCAAATAAATCCTTTTTCCGCAGCTATATTCTGGTACTATACTATCATCAAATACCAGATTAACATCCAGAACATATTTTTTCGAGGCGTCATTCTTCAGCACCTTACAGTCGAATTCTTTCACCTCATTTGCCAGAAGATAATTTTTTAACAGATCCTCCTGGCTGTTAATCGCAGTGATCTGTGACACATCTACAATACTTGGCATAGATACCACCGGCGGTGCCGGTGTAGGTGTTGCTCCGGGTATAAGTGTCGGCGCCGGTCCTGGTGTAGGAGCCGGTGAAGAAGCCGGAGAACATTTTCCAAAGTACACACTATAGTCTCCGCCAATACTGGCAACACCATCGTTATTCTTAAACCAGTACACATAAGAATCAGACCGCATATCTTTGATGTCAGCCAGCGTTTTATCTCCACTGTCCAAATCTTTGATCATCTGGCTGCCTTCTTTTTCATCGTAAAACAGAATAAGGATACGATTCAATTTATCCCAGTACGCCCGCTCTGCTTCTAAACTGTAACTCTCAATATGATTCAATGCATCCTTTGCCTGATTTTGAAGTTCAACTCTTGCATTGGTATCCCGCATACTTCTGGAAGAAAAGGCGATAAGTGCTGTAATTGCCCCAAAAATAACTGTAGAAATGACAACCGCCAACATTAACTCAACCAGGGAAAAACCTTTATTATTCAATTTCATCGCTCCTTTCCCTCCTTTTCATGTCTGTCAACGTGATCAATCAATAAAATGCTTACCTGTACTGGTCACCAGAGTGACCTCATGTGCTGTACTGCTGTCAGAGGCACGGACCACCTTGATGGTGCTGGTAGGAGTAGCCGTATTGGTAAAGGCTCCATCTTTCCGCCTGACACCGACTGATACACATTTGGCAGGGATCGTAGAAAGATCCTGATTATCAAAATAGACCCTTAGTTTCTCATTTCCAACAATCTCACCCTCTGAATAATTTGCCGCAGAAGGAGAAAAAGAACTTGAATCGTTAAACAACATATAATAATCGTTATCATAATAGTATAAGTGCATATATACAGATGATGTTTTGGACATATTCTGAGATTTTAATTTTGTCAGCCCTGAATCGATCCTGGCTGAGCACTTCGAGGCATTGGCGAGATCCAGAAAACCAAATCCAGATATGCCCCCCACGATCATGATCACGATGATAGCCATGGCTATCATTGCCTCTAATAATGTAAAACCTGAATTACCCAACTTTTTCATCAACATCACCTTCTTCCCTTCATCAATCAGAGTTCCTCTCCCAATCTTCATAACTGATGCATTCTGCCACGCTGGCAGGACGTTTTTCTCTATCATCCAGACACCGGAAATATTTCCACCAGTCTTTGTCTTTGCGGTTTTTGATTATGTCTAATATATCTCCCACAATAGCCGGATTCGCCTTATAACTTCCAGCAGAGGTAACAGAGACGTTACCCCCGGCAATGATCAGTCCTTCAAAATTACTGCTGACCGTCACATTCTTTGCACAGAGAACGATTCCTTTCTCGATACCAGGATCGATCATATAATCATCGTTCTGACATATGATCTTCCAGTCATCATATCCTGGAACGTTATCGACCCGGTCCGGCAATGATTTACCATCTTTCTCAAACTTATTATCATCTTCTGTCGGGTTTCCATTTGTATCAATGATATTCAGTACTACATTTTTAACCAGTTCATCTTTACTCTTATCATCCAGCATTCTGCGGACGTCTGCCACATTTTCACTTCCGGAGGAAAGCAGCGCCATCTGTAGTCCCAGATAATTCCGCATCTTTGACTGCCCGTCATCCAAAAGGTTCTTAACTGGTCTATTCGTCCCATCAAAATAATTGGGAGACTGCTGCTTTGCACCGGTATTACTATAATAATCATGTACGATATTACCAGCGATCAGATAGAGTGCTGGTGAAATCTTCATACTTCCGTCTAATGTAGCGATATAAGACTGCGCACGATCATCCAGATATTCTTTATTCGGTTTTGTTGTATTTGGTGCAGATCCTTCCTCTTGATTATAATAACAGGAAAAATATTCGTTTGCTGCCCCTTCATCTTTAAAATTCAGGTAAAGGTACACATACTGACCGCTGTTATTGTAGTTCGCTGTGATTTCTTCACCAGGTTTTAAGAAATCTGCCATCGTCTTCCCCGCATTTCCGACCGCAAGACTTTTCAAGGCTGCAATATTTACCTTATTCTTTGCATCCGTATCATCTCCCACCTCTGCACCCACAAGAGGATTGTGTCCGTCTATAATAAATTCTTCCGGAACAAGATAAGCGATCTGGTTGCTTTTTACTGCCAGTAATTCACCCATCATGATATCGTCCACGGATTCCTGATAAGTTCCATCAGCCAGCTTTTCATTTCTTTGAACAAAGGTTCTTCCTGCCAGGATCAATTTAGTCAAACCATTCGAGGTAAGGGTGGTATTTCTTCCATTGATCAGTATCGCGCTGCTGTAATCTGAGCGCAGGGAAGCACTTCCTTCTGCGGTATCTGAATTATCCCGGTTATAACTATATCCATAATAATTTCCACCAAGGTTTACTGTGGCATTATCATCCTCTATACTCGTATCATCCAGAATATAAGCATTTTCATTAATATTTACATTGGAAACCTGGGCTCCCCCTATCGCTGGCGACGGCTTACGAACCACGATGTTTTTCAGCCATAGTTCCCCAAGGCTGGAAGGACCACTTAATCCGCTCATTTTTACATTGGCCCCAGAAAAGATATTAAGATTTCCCCGGCTGATGATCCGTTTGCTGTTAAACACGGCTTTTGTCTCTGGATGGATCTGAATCCCGGAATCCTCATCGTCATTTGGGCTCTGTATTTTTTTTGCAGTGCCAGAATAAACATTTCCAGAAACTGTAGCATCCGAAGATGTATTACCAGTATTAACACACAGAATGTCATCGCTGATCGAAATATAATGTTTCAATTCCTCATAAGTACGATTTCCTTCAAAAGCGTAGTCTGGCACACCGATCCTGATATCCGTTTTCACACTGGAACGATAATCGGTGTCATCTGTGTACTTTATAATCAGTCCGCGGATCACCAGATACAGTTCTTTCTCATCTTTATCATACTCAAAACGGTAGCGCAGGTCATTGGTCCCATAGGTTGAACCCAGCGTATCCGGTTTCGTAGACATCTTTTTGATCAGATCCATGCTTAACTGTTCCCAGCCCGTAGTCACTTTAGAATCGGTAGCAGTCTTTGTCTCAATATCTTTGATCCCGGCAGTGGTCTCAGTGGGAACCAGGGCATCGTGATTTAGTTTTCTGACAATCCCCGTCAGATATTTCTTTCCATATATTATCTTCATCTTACTGGTCATCTTCGGTGATGTATAGTGTTCTACCACTTCCAGATAAGCTTTCTCATTCTCCTTACCGGCAATTTCCTCAATACCGCTTCTAATCTCAGACAAATAGCCTTCTGTCTGATAAAAATTATCTGTGGAGTAATGATCCACAATAACAGTCGTTACATAGTTCGTAGCCACAGACAAAACTGTGGCTCCAACAATTGATACAAACATAACTCCGATCACAACAAAGATAAATGCAGAACCGCTGTCATCCTTTCTGATCTTATCCAGTTTTTCTTTCAGTAGGCTTCTTAATTTCTGAAACATCGAAAAACCCCCCATTCATCCTTTCCGTATCCGGCACCCCTCCATTGACTGTTACTCTGCATAGGCAGACTCTATATGAGCCAGCACATTTTCTTTAGTAAACTTCTGCGCATTTGCAGGAAATATGTCTACATACATCTTCCCAATCCGTCTCTTTTTAACTTTGGAAACATAGGAGTCATACTTATTTAATGAATTCTTTTGCAGCGTAAAATTAGCATTAATACTATTATCCGGATAATCTGGGCGGTTCAGATTGGAGTAATACTTCGCGTGAACAGCTTTGTTTATATCACTGCTATCCATCCACAACGTATATGTACCAATGTCTGTCACTCCTGGAGCCGGGGTAACAGATGGATCCGGTGTCTCTCCTGGCGCTGACACCGACAGATCCTGATATGTAAAATAAATATTTATCTTTTTCATCTCATCTTCAGTAAATCCTGGATCACTGATCACTTTAAAATGTTCCTTCCTGGAACTGTCCCATGCCGGTTTGTAAAATATAAAAATATTTTTCAATTTAGACTTACTAATCTCCGTCTGCTCTAAGGTCACTTCTTTCTGGATTACCTTTCCTGGACTCGAAGCTGCCATAGCATCTGTGTAAATCTCACTCACTGCCGAATCTACTTCATCATCCTCTGACGCCACAACATTCGTATTTCCATATACTTCACTGGGACTTGGAATATAATAATCGTTATATTGGGCATCAATATCAGATCCATCTTTGGTCTTGGTTTCACTGTCGTAAGTATCAAAATCAAAATGAACCTTGGCTTTATATTTCGTATCATTTACCACCACATTACGTGTAATATCCATGGGAAGAGGATCTGCAGCCGGCTCCACTGTATACTCTGGCAATGGTGAAGGATCTACAGACCATACTTCCGTGATGTCTGGAGTCGCAGCAGGAGTAGCACCTGGTGCAGGGGATGGTGTCACAGTACCAGAAAGGATATTGCTTCCTTTTTGTATATCCAGACAGATCACACGGCTCAGTCCGTTTTTGATCATTCCTGGATTCACTGCCGAAATATTCGACGGAATTGTATAGGAATACCTGTAAAACACCCTGACCAAATAGGTAGAATCTGAGACAGGCGGTGCAGCCGTCGCTCCCGGCATCGGCGTCGCCACCAGCGCTTCAATCTGTTCAACATTAGAACATGCCTTTAATTCTTCTGCAACATCTTCCGCTGCCATCGTTGCTGTCTGCCGTTCCCGTACATCAATGGTTCTCACCGATGAATTGGTAAAATAATTGATAACCGGCAGTGTTACCAGTGCCAATATAGTAAGTGCCAGTATAACCTCCACCAGCGAAAATCCACTATCATCATTTAACCATTCTTTACGCACATTCACACCGCCTTCCCTTAGATCCTGGAATTACTAGTTATCGTCTTTATCCTTACTGAAATCGCCAAATACGTTATTTACTCCTAAATTAAACTCAGATATATCCAGTTCTTTATATGGCACACCATTTCCAAGCATAGAATAAAAATGAATTCCAATACTGCCTGCCAGCTTCCCGCTGCTCCTATCAAAAGCTAAATTCACATCCCCGACAGAAAGCTTCTCCTTGTTATCCGTAATCCAATCCAATGCTTTATACACCTGTTTGGTTGTACCGGAAAAATTGATGGTGTACGTAGCTGTGGAACCAATCATCTGATCCATATCAACAACTGTGATCTCCGACATAGTCTCCTCTTCTGTTTCCTTCGGTGCCGTACTTTCATCGGTAATCTCCCCTTTATAATAGAAAGGCTGCTGTTCCCCCGGAGTAATGCTTTCAATATCAATCCCTGTATTGATCATAAGGCGATAGATCAGATATACCGACTTCTGCTGGGTAATCTTAACCGGAAAAGACTGAATAAAATCTTCAATATCATCTGTATACAGTGATGTAAATACTTCAAGATCTGTCACTTTCGGCTGCAAACTCTCCAAATACGCAATCCTTTCGTTCGTATCAGCAGTTCTTTTATCAAAATCTGCAGCTTTATCCATATTGGTCTGGTAAACAAAGAAGTAGGTGAGGACAATTAACATAACTGCTAACATTATAAGAATAACCCGAATCTGTGCCAGTGTAAGTTTTCCCTTCATAATTATTTCGCCTCCTCATCTGCCAAAAGTATATCTCCCAGATATTCAAGCTCTACTGTATCCATCAAATCCTGGGCTGGAATATAGTTAAAAGAAATCGTATATTTATACTGTCTCTTCTTTGTGACGCTATCCTCTGTCTTGGCAATGGAACTTGATATGGTAACATTCTTAATTCCCTGAAGCAGATTCAGGCGGACCACAAGCGCTGAAACGGAAGAGAGTTTATCTTTAGACGTGCAGTTTACTGTACCCCCTTCATTTGTCGTTGTGATCGAATCTATACAGAAAGAATCCGGACATCCTTCCTTTATGTCATCCAGGACCTTATGCAGCTGGTTATTGCTGGTATTTACCCTGTTCTCAATTTTACGGTAAGTTCCAACCTTTATTCTCATTTCTTCCAATTCTTTATATTTTGCCTCTACCGGCAGGAGCGACAGCTCCTTCGCATGTGCAGTATCATATCTGCTTGCGGCAGAATTGAGTTCTATCATGGAAAAAAGAGACACGCCAATACAAAGTACGATGGCTGCCACAAAAACTGCGGCAATGCTCATGACAGAATCCTTTGTAGCCACTTTATTTTTTATCTCATCGGGAATAAAATTAACCGGACTGTATACAGCACCAAAGCATCCAACGTACTGTAGAATGTTTGCATTCACTTCAATCTGGCGGTTAAATGAGACACCGACCAATTCATTTGGAGTCCGCGCCGGAATCCCAAGCTCGTTATTCATCAACTCATGAATGCCTGCAATATTAGCTCCATTTCCAGTAACAATAATAGACTGGATCCGATCCTCTCTATATCTTGAATTATAATACTCCATAACACGATATATGTTACCGATCAATGACGAGGCACTCTGTGTCAGCTCAATACGTTTCTGCATGGACAGATCGCCCTGGGGATTCGATGGATTCAATGTATGGAGAAGCACCCTCTGGGATGCCAGAAGACGGACTGCCTTATCGTATTCTGGAACTTGAAATGCCGGTTCTGACATTGCCGCTTCTATTATATTAGTAGCACCATATGGGATCACTCGCTGTAAAAGCAGCTTCTCTTTGCTCATGATATTGATCAGGGTATTGTCACGGTTAATTTGAACAGCCATTTCTACACCTTCTGCTACCTGACGTTTCATGATCTGGAAAATGCCATTTCCATCAACCTCAATGCCTGCTACCCTAAAATCACATCCTTCTGCCAAGGCATAGTAAGAACGTACCAGGTCAATGGGTGCAGCATACACAAGGAGGTCGATCACCCTCTCCATCTGCTTTTCATTGTCTTTCCCCTTTTTGTCATCGGCGGAATTCTTACTCTTCTTCTCTTTCTTTTTCTTCCTTTTTTTTGTATCATCCGTTATCTCCGGATTCTCCACCTTTTCCTTTTCTTTTTCCTTTTCACTGCCATCTGTTACTTCTTCATTTTCACCGATATCCCTGCCATTTCCCTGTTTAACAAAAGAAAAAATATACCGCTCCTTATCTACAGGAAACATATCTCCGACTTTCGCATCTACTATGGACTGGATCTTGCTGTCTTTAACAAATGGAATCGTCGTCTCACGATTGGCAATCTTAGAAGAACTTAGGGAAAATATAACATCCTTTGTGGTAATCCCCTTTTCCTGGCATGCCTGTTTGATTCTTCGGCTCACATCTATAATATTTTTGACTTCTCCGTCAACCACTGATCCCTGGGGAGTCGGTACGCGGACACAGCCATAAACCGTAGGATTCACCGCCGAATTATCCATATGTACAATTCTTATCGTCTTCGTCCCCACACGAACTACTACAACCTTTTTAGCCATAATAACCTCCTTTGTAATGCACCACAATTTCTAATCTGCCAATACTATCAGTGCATATTTCCCCTCCTCATTTCTCAATTTTATGGATTTTACTGCCTTTTCTATTTATGTAGTTAGTTCTGCACAAGTAGAATATTATAGGTAAAAAAAAGAAAAGGTACTAAAATCCACAAAATTTTCCAACCTAAACATTGTTCCTATACAACGCCTAAACTTATATACCAGTCTAAAAAACATTCCCCCCACAGCATAGCGACAAATATCCCTACCGAAAGGTAAGGTCCCATAGCAAATTTCGTTTTATTTTTTGTCACCGCTATTATAATACACTGAATCACCGAACCTACGATGCAGCCAACTGCTAAGGAAAGCATAATATTCTGCCATCCCAGACATAGTCCTGCCACTGCCATCAGTTTGATATCTCCTCCGCCAATCCCCTTCCCTCTCGTGATAATAAGGCACAAGAACAGAAAAAGGCTTGCTGCAAAGAAGCCAATCAAATAATGAATCCAATTTTCAAGATCTAATATAATATGTATAATTCCAATCCCCATAATAACAGCATTGATACAGACAGGAATCTCCAGAGTCCGATAGTCAATCACACTCAATACAAGAAGGGCAGATGCCAAAAATACATACAATACACTCTCAGCATTCATGCCATTTACCCCGAACACAACCATATACAAAACACCGTTCAACAATTCAACCAATGGGTACTGGAAGGACAACTTGCTCCCGCAGTACCGACACCTCCCTTTCAAAAAGAGGTAACTGAACAACGGGAACAAATCATACCAAACCAGCTTATGACCACAATTCATGCAATGAGAATTCACCGTGACAACACTTTCCTTTTTCGGAATCCGATA
Organism: uncultured Roseburia sp.; assembly: GCA_947246475.1. GTDB lineage: Bacteria > Bacillota > Clostridia > Lachnospirales > Lachnospiraceae > Eubacterium_F. The sequence goes on along the minus strand of CAMXSH010000002.1, from coordinate 76,004 downwards.
TATGCATACATTCAAGAAACTTCCAATCACGATACCATACAAAAATATCATTATGTATATAAGTGCAGTCAATGTTGTCACAGTGCATTCTCCTTATACATCTTAACAATCAGCTTTCTGCTATTATTTTACCTCTGTTGCTTTTCCTTCAACTTTTGCATTTGAAACGCAGAACAGTGCATTATCATTATACTGGCAAGCCGCTACATCAATTGTAGACCCCATTGTACCAACCGTAACACCTGTAGCTTCATATTTTCTGGATTCAACACTGTTAGGAACGTATGCTACTACTACATTTGCTTTCGTATCCCACGCAATAGTAAGATCTTTTACATCTTTACACCCATCGGATGAAAAAACAGGAAGTGTATCACCCAAGGTGGACTTGATGCCATTCATTACTTTCTGCTCATCATCACCTAAACCAGTAGGCCAATCAGTAGTGGTGTCAATCGTGATTGATCCTGTACCTGTCACTTTTGCATCCGCTACTGCATGCGTAGCCGCACTTGCTACCGTATCAAGCGCCTGCAGATCCTTGGATTCTCTGGACTTCGCCAAGTATGGTATGACTGCTAATGCAACAACTCCAACCAAAATGGCCATGATAGCAATAACGATGATCAACTCAACAAGAGAAAAACCCTCGTTAGAACCACTAAGGTACTTTTGAATTCTTTTCTTCATAATCTCATTCTCCTTTTTTTATTTTTGTTTTCCATACCAGACTAACATCTGATACAATTTTTATTATTATAACATATATACCCAGCTGTTTCAAGAAAATTTTGAATATTTTTACACTTTCTTAATATTTGCGTAATAGTTCTTTATACAAAAACCACAAGGATTCTCACGATTCTCAAATTTTTATCTTCTTAGATACAGGCAGTTTTTATCCTGCTATAGAGTAGATCTGCATCATCGGCATAACGATAGCTCCCACCACGCCGCCAACTACAATCGCCAGCAATATGATAACCGCTGGTTCCATCGCCGTCGTCAGGTTTTTTGTCGCCGCCTCTACTTCTTGCTCATAGTACTCTGCCACCTTATCCAGCATCGCTTCCGTGTTACCAGTTTCCTCACCAATCCGCAGCATATGATACACCATCTGAGGAAAAACCTCTGATGCCTCTATCGGCTCCGACATAGGCACCCCCTGCATAACCTCTTCCCTGGAATCATTCAACACCTTCCGCACAACCCGGTTCTCTACGACATTTGCCACGATACCCAGCGCCTCCACCAGGGGAACACCAGACATAACCAGGGTAGACATAGTCATACTAAATTTTGCCGCTGCATTTTTTACAGAAAAGTCTTTGATTATTGGAATCTTTAAGCACATCCTGCTGGTAATCTGTTTGCCCGTCTCTGTATTTTTTGCATATATGATCAATACAACAAACCCAATAATTCCTCCGATCACCCAGATCAGATTGGTCTGTACAAATTGGCTGACTGCAATAACTATACGAGTAGGAAGCGGAAGCTCTTCCCCCATCGTCTCAAACACCTGCTCAAACTGAGGAATAACAACTACCATCAGCACGATAACTACGATTACCGCCACCACAAGCACTACCACCGGGTAGATCATCGCACCGATCAGCATGGAACGCAGCTTCTGATCTTTTTCAAACTGGATACAGATCCGCTCAAAAGCGACACTCAGGTTACCGGTCGCCTCTCCCGCCGCCACCATGTTGATCAGCAGATCTGGAAACACTTTTCCTTCCAGTGCCATAGCATTGGCAAGGGTTTCTCCTTTTTCTACATTTACCTGTACATTGTAAATGGACTTACGCAGAATCTTGTTTTCTGTAGAATCCTCAAGCATTTTCAGACCATCTACTACAGTTACACCAGCATTCAGTATGCTGTAAAACTGACGGCAGAAAAGCGTGATGTCCTTAAGTTTAACTGGATTACCGATGGAGATATTCCAGGCTGCGTCATCCACACTAGTAGTCTCTTTTATAAAATGTACGATAGCTCCTTCGCCCTTTAGTTTCGCTGTTGCCGCTTCCTCAGAGTTCGCTTCTACCGTACCTCTCTTATCTTTTCCATACCGATCTGTGATCCGGTACTTAAATGTTGCCATATAACCCCTCCTTCCTTAGTACAGCCTCTTATTCAATGCTGCTTTATCCTGGGCAAAAGTGATCGCCTCATCCCGGCTGATCCTGCCCGCCGTATATAGTTCAAATATTGAATCATCCATCGTGATCATGCCGCTCTTCCGGCTGGTCTGAATGATCGATGGAATCTGATGGCTCTTCCCTTCACGGATCAGTGCACGGATCGCACTGTTGGCGTGAAGAATCTCAAATGCTGCCACACGTCCTTTTCCATCTGCTGTCTTCATCAGCTGCTGGGAAATAATAGCCTCTAAAAGAGTTGCCAGCTGCAGGCGGATCTGTGGCTGCTGATGCGGTGGAAACACGTCAATAATACGGTCGATGGTCGCTGCCGCTCCGATGGTATGCAGCGTAGAGAATACAAGATGTCCGGTCTCCGCCGCTGTTACTGCCGTTGATATCGTTTCCAGATCCCTCATCTCTCCTACCAGGATAACATCCGGATCTTCACGAAGGGCAGCCCTGAGGGATGCTGCGTAACTGTCTGTATCCATGCCAATCTCTCTCTGATTGACTACAGACTTTTTATGTACATGCAGATACTCGATTGGATCCTCCAGCGTAATGATGTGATGGCTGTAATTTTCATTGATCTTATTGATCAAAGCTGCCAGTGTTGTAGATTTACCACTACCTGTAGGTCCTGTCACCAGCACAAGGCCTCTTTTTTTATTTGTCAGATCAATGACTGACTGGGTCAGGCCAAGTCCCTCCGGCTCTGGTATCTCCATATTGATCAGTCGGATAACAAATGCCATGGAACCTCTCTGTTTAAAAACATTAACACGAAATCTCCCCTGACCGGTTATTGCATAAGAAAAATCCGCTTCTCCGGTCTCATTAAATTCACCGATCAGACGTTTTGGTATCATCTGCTCTACCAGCGCTTTCGTATCTGCCCCTGTTAGCGGTGTGGATGTCAGGTCTTTCAGCGTTCCGTGAATTCTGCACTTGATCGGCACCCCAACCGATACATGCACATCCGAAGCCCCGACCTTCCTGGCCTGGATCAGTATATCATCAAGAGTCATAACCCCTTTTCCTCCTTCTCATCGTTTCTGCTTATCAGCTGTCACTCTGCTGCTATTCTTTCTACCTCCGAAATAGAAGTAACCCCCTTTAATACCAGCTTTGCAGCACCAAGCCGCAGTGTTGTCAACCCCTCCTTTAACGCTACTTTTTGAATCTCTTCTGCTCCTCCGCCCCGACTGATCACTTCTCTCAGCGCCGGCGTGATCGGCATAATCTCATAGACACCGATCCGCCCCCGGTAGCCGGAGTTATTACAATAGGCACAGCCTGCTTCCGACGGCTCGTAGATCATCGGATTGGAATCCCCCCGCAGGCGGAGCCTGAATTTATCTGTATCCGTCATCTGTTTCTGCACATGGCATTTCGGACAGATGCGGCGTACCAGACGCTGTGCAATGATACCTACCACAGAATCTGCTACCATATATGGCTCAATTCCCATATCTTCAAGACGGGTCACCGTACTGGCTGCACTGTTCGTATGAAGTGTACTTACCACAAGATGCCCTGTGATCGCCGCCTTTACAGCAATGCTCGCCGTCTCCTCGTCACGGATCTCTCCAATCATAATAATGTCCGGATCCTGACGAAGAATGGAACGAAGCGCCGAGGCAAAAGTAAGCCCCGCCTTTTCATTAACCTGAACCTGATTGATGCCATCCACGTCTGCCTCAACAGGATCTTCTACGGTAATGATGTTTACATCACCGCCATTTAATTCATTCAAAACTGTGTAAAGAGTGGTAGATTTACCACTTCCTGTAGGTCCTGTAACCAAAATGATCCCATGGGGATTTTTCAGAATGCCATCAAAACGCTTCAGTTCCTCTTCCTGAAAACCGAGCTCGCTCTTTTCCTTGTTCAGTCCAGATTTGGAAGCGATACGCATAACAACTTTCTCCCCAAATGTAGTAGGAAGAGAAGATACACGAAGATCATACTCAACCCGGTTGAAGATCAGGGTCATACGGCCATCCTGTGGTGCACGCTTTTCTGAAATATTCATCCCACTTACTATTTTTATACGTGCCACGATGGCACTCTGGAGATCTTTCGGATATCTCATAACCTCCTGCATGGCACCGTCAATACGGTACCTCACCCGAACCTGATCCTCCAAAGCTTCGATATGAATATCACTGGCGCGCTCGTTGACTGCCTGCTCAATGATCTTATTAACAAGAAGCACGATGGGCGAATTATCCACCTCATCATTGCCATCTTCCTCTTTTTTGAGCTTCTGGTTTTTGTCCATACGCTCCTGGGCAAAACTCTCTGCCAACTTGGCAGACTGTTCATTTCCATAGTACTTCTCTATGGCATAAGCGATATCTGACGGCGTCGCCACCATAATATCGATCTGCATATTGGTGATAATGGAAATATCATCTACTGCAATGATATCCAGCGGATCTGCCATAGCGATCCGAAGAATATTGGGATTGTTTTCATCCAGTTCAAAGGGAATGACATTGTTTTTGCGCACAATGTTCTCCGGCAGTAACTCAATGATCTCTGGTGCCAGCTTTGCTTCACGGATCTTGGCAAGAGGAATCTTCATCTGCTGTGACATTGCCTCTGCGATTTCAGTCTCATCGGTGAATTTTAGTTCAACAAGCACCTGACCAAGACGCTTGCCGGTCTTTCTCTGCTCTTCCAACGCCGACATCAACTGTTCCTGGGTAATGATATTGGCATCGATCAGGACGTCACCGATTCTCTTACGAGTTTGACTTATCATAATCTATCACCTATTCTCCGTTGTTGATTTTGCATCTTTTGCTTTTCTTATCTTTATGCCTGACCAGATGCCGATACCGGCAACAATCGAAAACAAAACGAGTTTTACCCCATAACTTATAAATGCTCCACCTAAAGACATACAATACCTCCTATCTGTCAATGCCTGTTGGCAAGTTCCTTCACTACATCATCCCAATTCAGACCACACTCTGCCATAAGCACCATCATGTGGTACAAGAAATCGGCTATTTCATACTTTAATTCCTCTGCATCCGGATTTTTTGCGGCAATCACGATCTCTGTCGCCTCTTCCCCACACTTTTTCAGTATTTTATCAATCCCCTTTTGAAAAAGATAATTTGTATAAGAACCTTCTTTCGGATGCGCTTTCCGTTCTTCAATCGTGGCAAACACTTCATTTAATATCGTAAGCGGATTGGTATTATTATATTCTTTTTTTGCCAGTTCATTAAAGAAACAGCTTCTCGCTCCTGTATGACAGGCTGCCCCTACCTGGTGGACCATGGCTAAAATAGTATCATGATCACAGTCCAGCCGCAGTTCTTTCACGTACTGATAATGGCCAGAGGTCTCTCCCTTACACCACAGTTCCTGCCTGCTCCTGCTGAAATACGTCATTTTCCCAGTAGCACAGGTAGCTTCATAAGACTGCTGGTTCATATAGGCAAGCTGCAGCACTTCCCCCGTCTTATAATCCTGGGTAATACAGGGAATCAGCCCCTTTTCATCCGTCTTAAACTCGGAAAAGTCCATGGCAGACTCAAAAGTATTCATTTCAATCCCTGCCTGCTTCATATTCATTTTTATCTTGAAAATTTCTTTATTTAGAAAATAATTAGTAGATACCCCGCACACATTCGGAAGACGAAGGAGACTTTCCAGATCATTTCTCAACAGACTGTCCCGGATGATGATCTGCTTGCCGGCGTTGCTGCATTTGCGCTGCAGACTGGCGTCCAGGTCAACATGCTTTATAAGCAGTGTATCCACCGGGAAAGGAATCTTGTCAAAATCAATGTCCCCATCGATCTCCAAAACAATCTTGTCGGCGCCAAACCGTCCTGTAACTTCTTTCAGCACAGCCACATCCGGACAGATCTCATATTTCACTACTACCTGCTCAGCGCCAGTATAAAACGCCTTTTTGGCATCCTCAAAGCGCCCTACGTACATCCCTGTAATAAATGGTATGTCGATCTTCGCCGCTATCTGCTTTAACGCCGCCAGAAATTCTTCCCGCTCTTTCTCAATCTTAGAATAGTTATAGATAAATAAAGCATCCGCCCCGGCATAACAATATTGTTCCGCCTGCATAATGATGTTTGCCGGAAGTTCATTTTCTCCGTTTATGTATGGAATTATCTTTTTATAAGCCAAAATGTATTTCCTCCCTATAAGGTGCCTTTTGTGGAAAGGACCCCCTCTATTCTTTCATCCTTTTTTACTGCCAGGTCCATCGCCTTGGCAACCGCTTTAAACATCGCCTCAACTATATGATGCGTGTTGATCCCGGCGAGCTGGCGGATATGAAGATTCATGCCCAGTCCCGACGCAAACCCCATAAAAAATTCCCGCACGGTCTCCGTTTCCATAGTTCCCAGCTTCCCTGCCGGAAGTTCCGCTTCAAATGCAAAATATGTACGTCCTGATATATCCAGCGCTGCCAGAACCAGCGCGTCATCCATTGGAAGTATAAAATTTCCAAAACGGCTGATTCCTTCTTTTTCGCCCAGCGCCCTGGCAAAAGCCTGCCCCAGCACAATACCTGTGTCTTCGACGGTGTGATGGGCATCCACATGTACGTCTCCTTTTACCCGGATCTCCAGATCAAAGAAACCATGTTTCGCAAATCCCTCCAGCATATGGTCAAAAAAGCCGATCCCTGTATCAATGCTGAATTTTCCTGTGCCATCCAGGTTTAACTGTACGCTGATGTCTGTCTCTTTTGTACAGCGCCTGCATTCTGCCATCCGTTCCACTTATTTCCTCCTGTCGTGATGGTATAGTTAGCCATCATTTATCTATTTATTCTACCATGGTCTTACAAAAAATGCAAGTTTTATTCCTGTTTTTCTTTCCAGCGCTGGTAGAGATCCGGTCGGTACTTCCTGGTACGCTCCAGTGATTTTTCCCGCCTCCATATTTCTATTTTTTCATGATGGCCGGACAATAGTACCTCTGGTACCTTTCTCCCCAGAATCTCTGCTGGTCTCGTGTATTGGGGATACTCTAACAGACCATCAGAAAAACTCTCTGTATCTGCAGAATCCCCATTTCCCAGAACCCCCGGCACCAGACGGGAGATGGCATCCACCATCACCATCGCTGGCAGCTCACCGCCAGTGAGGACATAGTCTCCCAGGGAAACTGGATCTGTCACGATTTCCTCTAAAACTCTCTCATCAATGCCCTCATAATGGCCGCAGAGAAATACCAGATCTTCCTCTGCGGCAAGCTCCTGTGCAACAGACTGGTCAAACACTTTTCCCTGGGGCGTCAGGCAGATCACCCGTTTCGGTTTTCTTCCAATCCTTTCACATACCGCCTGATAGCATCGGTATACCGGCTCTGCCTGCATCACCATTCCGGCGCCGCCGCCATAAGGGTAGTCGTCCACCTTGCTGTGCTTGTCCAGCGTATAGTCCCGTATGTTAAATGTCTCCCATCTGATCAGTCCCTTTTCTCCCCCTCTGCCAAGAATGCTGGCATCCATGATCCCCGGAAACATCTCCGGAAATAACGTCATAATATAATAATTCATCCGTCCCTCCACCGCCGGAACTCCCCGGCATCTACGCAATAGTCTATAAATCCAGCAGGCCCGGCATCACATGTGCCACTACCTGTTTATTTTCTGTGTCCACTTTTTTTATACACTCCGGAATAGAGGGAAATAACAGTTCCCTTCCTTCCTTGGACGCGATCACAAACACCTGGTTGGCGCCCGTATCCATCACATCCTTAACAGTTCCCAGCAGCGTGCCGTCTTCCTTCACCACCTCCGCCCCGATGATATCACAGATGAAATATTCTCCCTCTTCCAGAGGCACTGCATTTTCTCTGGTCACCATGATATCGCATTTGCGGAACTGCTCCACCTGATTGATATCATTGTACTCCCGGAACTTCAGGATTACCAGATTTTTAAAATATCTTACCTTTTCTACCTGCAGGGGGATCTGCTCTTTTTTCGTGACAAGGATCACCTCTTTGCATTGGTCAAAGCGTCTGGGATCATCCGTAGTAGGGAATACCTTTACCTCCCCACGGATACCATGCGTCGTTGTAATTACGCCGATTCTAAGTAAATCTTCCATCCTTTTCCTCTTTTCCACTCTTTTCTAAATATAACAGTGCCTGTGGCAGCACATACTGCAGCACAGGCACAAATGTTTATTGAATTTCGACCAGTATTTTCTTGTCGCTCTTCGATGCGGAAGCACGCACCACGGTGCGGATCGCCTTCGCCGTCTTTCCCTGTTTGCCGATCACTTTTCCCATATCATCAGGAGCAACCTTCAAACTAAGGACAATTTCTTTTTCATTTTCTGTCTCAGTTACAACAACTTCGTCAGGTTTGTCCACTAAAGCACTAGCAATCACTTCAACTAATTCTTTCATACTGCCAACCTCCTTAGATTCAGGACGCATTATTTTGCAATACCTGCCTGTTTAAACAAACGGGCTACTACATCCGTAGGTTTTGCACCGTTTGCAATCCATTTTTTAGCTGCCTCTTCATCAATCTTAACAGCTGCAGGTTCCTGATTTGGGTCATAAGTACCAATCTCGTCGATATTTCTGCCATCTCTAGGAGATCTCTCGTCAGCTACAACAATTCTATAAAATGGTGCCTTTTTCTGCCCTAATCTCTTCAGTCTGATCTTTACTGCCACGTCTTTCACCTCCTTTGAATCTCTCTTCATTATTCAAAAAGTAAATACTTATTGAATCATCACTAAAATCCGCCAAAGGGGAATTTGAATTTCCCTCCGCGCTTCATCTTTTTGCCGGACATCATCCCTGACATCTGTTTCATCATCTTCCGGCTCTGTTCAAACTGCTTGATCAGCCGGTTTACTTCACTTATATCCACTCCTGCTCCCGCCGCAATCCTGCGTTTACGGGAAGGATTGATGATCGAAGGCTTTGTTCTCTCTTCTAAGGTCATAGAATAGATGATCGCCTCCGTTCCCTTCAAAGCATCGTCATCGATCTCCAGATCAGAAGGAAGTCCCATGCCCGGAAGCATACTGAGAATGCTGGAAAGCCCTCCCATTTTCTTCATCTGCTGCATCTGATCCAGAAAATCATTGAAATCAAATTCATTGTTTTTAAACTTCTTGGAAAGCTCTGCTGCCTTATCCTGATCGATCTGTGCCTCTGCTTTTTCGATGAGTGTCATGACATCTCCCATACCAAGAATACGGGATGCCATGCGGTCGGGATAAAACTGCTCAAGGTCTGAGAGTTTTTCCCCCATACCGACATAATAGATCGGTTTTCCAGTTATGGCACGGATCGAAAGCGCCGCCCCACCTCTGGTATCACTGTCCAGCTTCGTCAGAATCACACCATCGATATCCAAAGCCTCGTCAAAGGTGGAAGCCACATTCACTGCATCCTGTCCAGTCATGGAGTCCACAGTCAAAATCGTCTGATGCACTTCTACTTCTGCTTTTATATTCTTCAATTCCTGCATCAACTCTTCATCAATATGAAGACGCCCAGCAGTATCAAGAAATACCATATTGTTTTTATTGGTTCTGGCATGTTCCATCGCCGCTTTCGCAATATCCACCGGATTATGGCTGGTACCCATAGAAAATACCGGAACCCCCACTTTTTCTCCATTGGTCTGCAGCTGTTCGATTGCCGCAGGACGATATATATCACACGCCACAAGAAGAGGACGCCTGCCCTTTTCTTTAAACTTTGCCGCCAGCTTCGCCACAGTGGTGGTCTTACCAGCACCTTGAAGACCGCACATCATAACCACTGTGATTTCATCTCCAGGCAGAAGGGAGATCTCGGCAGTGGTCTCTCCCATCATTTTGACCAGTTCTTCATTTACATATTTGATCACCGTCTGTCCTGGGGTCAGGCTGTTTAACACATCCTCTCCTGTCGCCCTCTCCTGAACGGATTTCACAAAATTTTTAACCACCTTAAAATTAACATCCGCTTCCAGGAGTGCCATCTTAACTTCTTTCAGGGCGGTTTTCACATCCGCTTCCGTCAGTCTGCCCTTGCTTCGGAGCCCCTTAAAAACATTTTGAAGTTTTTCACTCAGGCTGTCAAATGCCACGATGCCACCTCCTATAGGATATCATAAATCTCATGCGCCAGCGCCAGCAGCTCTTTCTTATCTGTCTCCTGGTCCGTCTTAACCAGTTCTTCGATCTTCCCCAGCCGTTCTTTTGCCATCTGGAATCTCTGAAAAAGCTGTAATTTTTCTTCATACTCTTCCAGCTTCCGGCTTCCCCGTTTTACGATATCGTAAACTCCCTGTCTGGTGATATCATATTTTTGTGCAATCTCACTGAGAGAAAGATCATTTAATATATATTGTTCAAAAATCTCTCGATGTCTATCTTTTAACAGCGGTCCATAGAAATCATACAAATACGATAACCTGACGATTTCTTTAATATCTGTCAGAGAATTTTTCTGTGTCATCTGTACAACCTCCGCTCCCACCGATGTAAAGCAAATTACTTTACAGAGTATAGCCTATTTTTTTGCAATTGTCAAGGAAAAAAAGTTTTTTAGCGTAATATCTTCCTTCTTTCCTACCCATATACGCAGAAAAGCCGCCTCACGAATTACTCTGTAAGACGACCCCCCTGAACCGAGCAGTGTGAATGTAACTCATCCATTCACCCTTCCTTTCGTAGTTTTTCCGGCTCAGCACTTATAGTCTGTTTCTGAACTCATTGCGAAAAAGATTTCTCTTGCATTTCGATCATACTGATTCAGACCGCCCATCCTCGCAAGGACTTCACTGGGAACTGCGTTTCCGTGATTCTCCTTCGCTGTCCGCTTTGTCCTTGCCGATTCAAGCGCCTGCTGGAAATTTCCTCCGCCCTCCTGTGGCTCATTTCCATCATACCGAATCTTCGACGTATGCTTTACCGGATGAATCTCTTGAATTCTGTAGATTTTTTGAATTGTGTTTGCTTTGATCTCCTCCTTGAGCTTATTTCTGCAAATACATGATAGAAAAATCTTTTCTTATAATACATATCGGTAAAATTATGCAAAAAATTAATACTGCAGGGCTGGCTATAAGGCATTAATTCTGAATTTTTTGTTATTTTTTCCGTGATTGCAGAAGCTGCTCCAAAGTGCCATGGGTGTTCAGGGCATCGCAGAGCCGATCGTACTGTTCCTGGCGGTGCTGGCTTTTCCCAGACTTCTGCCCGCTGCCAGATCCGCCTGGTATTTTCTTTTTCACTGCCCGGATCAAAAGGTTTTTGGGGGTATGTTCCATATCGATAAATTCCAGGATCTGGACCTCATAACCCATCTGTTCCAGCAGCTCTGCCCGCAAAGCATCCGTCAGAAGCGCCGCAAACCGCTCCTTCAGGATCCCATAGCGCAGGACAGGCGCCATCAGTTCGCTCCGGATCTGTCCATTCAATTCATGCTGACAGCAGGGCACAGACAAAATCACCTCTGCCCCCCAGCGCACCGCCTTATCCAGGGCAAGGTCTGTCGCCGTATCGCAGGCATGCAGGGTGATCACCAGATCCACCTGGTCAGCCCCCTCATAGGAACCGATGTCTCCCTGGGAAAAATGCAGGCTCCCATATCCATATTTTTCTGCCAGGCCATTGCAGCGGGCGATCACATCCTGTTTCAGGTCCAGCCCCGTCATCTCCACCTCGATCCCCTGCATGATCTTCAGATAATAGTAAACTGCAAAAGTAAGGTAGGATTTCCCACACCCAAAATCAATGATCTTAAGTGGCTTTCCGGAGGACTGCCTCTGTCTGAGTTCTGGAAGCACATCCCGTATAAATTCCAGAAACCGGTTGATCTGCTTATATTTTTTATATTTCTTATCCACGATCCTGCCGTCTTCTGTCTGCACTCCCAGATCCACAAGAAAAGGAATCGCCTGCCCTGTCTCCAGAATATAGTGTTTTCTGCGGTTGTGGGAGAGCTCGATCTTCTTAATCATCTGCTGACGCTGCTCTTTGATGGTAGACTTTCCTTTTTTGCTTACAAGAACAGAAAAACTTCTGTCCTGGCACTGGAGATCCAGCTGTTTGTAGTCCTCCAAGAGATATCTGCAAATTCGTTCTACAGCAGTCTCCTTGTCCATGTTCTTGTGAAATATCTGCTGTCCACGGTATTCCTCCCGCTGAAACAACAGATGATCCTTCTCCAGAAAAGGACGGAACAGAATTTTTTTGGAAAGCTGTTTTTTTCTTCCATTGCTGACGACGGCGCGCAGCGTATCTTCATTAAAATGATCCATTAATAACTGTTTTACCTTTTGCATCTGGCAAAGACTCCTTTCTTTCATTGGATTTGATGGAATAGCGGCTTGTTTATTCCATTTCAAAATTATTTGGCATATACTCTGAATAACCATGTGTGTTCAGGCCCGCGCCACTCTTATAATAGGGCAGCCACCATTGCCAGTCCTGTTTTGTCAGCCATTTGAACGTTCCTGTCCGAAAGTCATAACTGGCAAGCTGGTTTTTCTTTTCTCCGGTATGCTCCAGATACATCAGGCAGATGTCCTCTGCCATACTCACAACAATGCCCCGGCTTCGGTAAATACACTCGCACTCAGACCCACTTCCAGTAATTTTCTCAAATAGCTTCTGGTCTGCCTCCGGGTTGTGAAGATATTCGTTTATTTCTTTCTCCCACTCCCACTCACCGGAACCATCCCGCTTTTTGCTGATCACGATCATATTCCGGCATTCGGGCACATCGTGTCCTCCCAGTATCCAAAACTGTGCATTCAGATGATCACCTCGTATAAACAGGTTCTTCAGATAGATTTCATGTCCCGCTGACGTTTCACATTCACAGTCTTCCAGTGCTCCCCATCCTTTCAGAAGCTGGCGGATCTGGGCAAGATCGAAAAGTTTTTCTTTTTTTCCATCCTCCAGCCGATACCGCCAGAGGACTTCGTTTTTCTCATCGCCCTCCCTCTCCATCCAAAATAATTCATTATTCGGAACATCGGATGCTGTGTAAATTATGTGGGATCTTTCTTCCCCCCGGATCAGGTTTATGGTATCTGACCCTAGCTTTTTCTCCACCAGCCCGCTGTCACATGTTATGACCACACTTTCCCTGAACACCCCCTCTACAGATAAAAAGCCAGAACCCACGCCACTGGGTTCATACTGTTTTTTCCAGATATTATATAATTTAAGGGTTTGCCTGCCATCTTCTGGTTCATCGCAGACAATATAACTGCCATTACACAGGATACGACGACACCAGCTGTTTTCTGGATTCATCTCCAGCATCAATTCTGCCACTGTTTCATCCAGTTTCCACTGATTTTCCTTTCTCACCGGAGCACGCCATATCTGATTTTCACCCTGCCCCCCATCACTGCTGAAAACCTCATAATACACCCAGTCTTCATCCACATAACAGATCTTCGATATCCCTTTGACAGGCAGCCTGCGTTCTTTTCCGGACTGACGGTTATGCTCTACCAGTGTTCCTGTGTCATTCCCCACATAATACAGGTTTTTCTCGTTGCAGTAAGAATAGTTCTCTGATCTGTCTTTTCCCACCGGCTTCACTGCTCCGCCAGAGACCGCTTCTCCGGAAACTGCCCCGCCGGAAGCCGGCCTTTCCCTGGAAAAACCAGAAAACTCACCGCCACAGCCGGCACAGGTCCCCGCAGCAATGGCTATTGACAGCATCAGTCCTTTCATTCTGTGTAATTTCCCTCTCATTTTTATCCTCCCTCCGCGAATGCCTTATTCATAATCTTAATATGGCCAGTCGTACTCCCGCCCCTCCAACGGCTCTTCTCCTCCCAGAAACCTTTCAATATTTAAAAAAGGCGCTGTAAAATAAGGGAGGTGCCAATCCAGATCAGCTTCTGTCAGATACATAAACTCCCTGCTCTTAAAATCATAACAGGCCAGCGTGTTTTTGTCACTCTCCGGATTATGGACTTCCATATAACATCTTTCATCCGTCATCTCCACACACCTTCCCCGGCTGCAATATGCTTCGTTCAAAAACGTTCCATCAAACCATTCCTCCTGGGGCTTATCATAGGCGAGATATTCCGTCAGTGTTTTATCATAGTGGAGCTCTCCTCCTTTTTCCGGTTCCAGATAAACCAGGATCATTTTGTCGAATGTCACTCCCTTTTCATCATCCCAGTGTGTCTGAAACTGCATATACAGACGGTTCCCGCTTACAAACATTCCTGCGAGGTCATTCTTCTCATATCTCTCGCTTTCCGTCAGAAGCTTGTTCTTCTCAAACAGCTCATCCAAACGCTTTTCCGACACAGCTTCCTCCCGGCTTCCATCCTCCACATTATATTTCATAATGGTAAAGGGCATGGCATATTCCTCAGAATAGTACACATCCTTTCCTATCGCAATATGTGCCATTCCCCAGACCATCTCATCAATGATTTTTGGCTTCCTCCAGTTTCTGCCAGTAAAATGCCTCTTCTTCCTCTTCTCCCATCCTCAGGTAGACATATCCATCTACCACAGAGAGGATCTGGCTGTTAACGTTTCTTTTATCTTTATCTAAATTTCCGACATACTTTTTTCTTTAGGTCGTATTTTTTGTATGTTCCATCTCCATCCTCTGTAACATACAACAGATACCTTCCATCACAATAAGCACCGTCAAAGGCATCAATCCCCTCCCTGTCTGTCAGAAGGTGTTCTTCCTTCCGGATATTCACCCGGTTCTTATTGGGCAGTACGTCATTCATATAAAACAAGCCGCCAGAAAAATACATAAAATATATCCTGTTTTCTTTTTCATGCCAATTCCTCCTAAAAATCATAATTATTGGGCAGTACGTCATTTATGTAATTGTAAACCGTCGCATTCATATCCAGTATCTCCCGTTTCAGTCTCAGATTGTATAAAGTATGGTACCGGTCAGAATACATCAGAGACCCGCTGGCATCTTTTTCCGACACAAAACGGAGGCCGCCTGTCTTGAAATCATAACATGCCCAGCGGTTCCTTTTCTTTTCCTTGTCCTCAAGATACATCAAGCATGTATCCTCCGTCATCATCACACAGAGACCACGGTTCATATAGGTGACGTCCCTGCCTCCATTTCTGCCCATCTTCCAGACCTCTTTCCCAATGTCTTCCAAAGGATTCAGACATTGTGCCAGTTCTTTCTCTACCTGCAGGACGCCATCGGCATCCAAATCTTTACTGATTACCACAATATGGCTACAGCATGGTTTCTTATCATGACGCATATGAATCTGGATGTACAGACGGTGCGCCCGGACAAACATCCCAAGCTCAAGGTATTTATGGCTGTCACACAGGGCACAGCGGGAGTATCCCTCTTTTTTTAGCAGCTTTCGGATCTCCTGGACCGTGATCAGGCATTGTGCCTGCCCGTCCACTGGATACCGCCAGATATCTTTTATTTCCTGGAATCCATCCGCCCAAAACAGGTCAGTACATGTCGCCGTTATATAATATGGATGCTCTTTATGTATCTGCTGAATCTCATCCGATCCCAGTCTTTTCTGCTGCAAACCGTCATCCCAGGCAGAGATGAGAACATTTTTCCCACAGATGGCAACGTTGCTGATCTCCTTACATTTTTCCAGTCTGCCAGTGTCATTATATCTTTTTTCCTGGATATCATATTCCCTGTACTTATATGTTTCATCGCTTATATACACAATATATTTTCCGTCGCACCACACTCCCCCCGGCTGCTCCTTAAATCCCTGTTTATCCTCAAGCACCAGCTCTTCCCTGTCTACACGTAACCGCCAGCCCTCCGACTGGATCACCGGCGCCCGCCAGATCTGGTAGCGGTCATCGTTTATATTCTCTTTGACATAATAAACCCAGTCATTGTCTGCGTAACACACATAAGAAAGATACGCAACGGCTGTCCTTCTTCCAGTCCCTCCTGCTAATGGTCTCTCTACCAGCTCAACCCCGTCCTGGTAATATACATACCAGTTATTGCAAAATGTACCAGCTTTTTCCTGCACTGGAGGAGCTGTGGCCGACAGATCGGACACTCCGCCGCCGGAGACTGCCCCAGAACCGGAAAAAACGGCAGATTTTCCGCCGCAGCCCGATAATGTGCCCATTATAAAACAGGCAATAAGCATTAACCATAACCCCTTTTTCATCTCATACCTTTCCCTTCTAACCATTATTTGGCATATAATTTATATACATCTGCAGTTCCTCTGTGGGATGATACTGATACCTTTCATCATTACAGTACGGCAGATACCATTCATCATCTTTTTTATCCAGTACCTTTGTCTCTCCTGTCTCAAAAGCATAACTTACCAGCTGATCATCCGCCGTTTTTTCATCCGCCAGTAAAAAGAAAGCATGATCCGCTGTCATATCCACGCATAAACCGCGGCTGAAAAACACAGCCTTATCAGAACCACGCACATTTGACCAGTATTTCCGGAACACTTTCTGATTTTCCTCCGGATTTTTCAGACACTGGGTCAGTTCCTGGTCCACCATAAGACTTCCTTTTTTCTCCATGTCAAAACGAAGTATCTTCATATCCCGGCAGACCACCTTCTCTTTCTTCCATCGGAATTCCAATTGCAGATAGAGGATCTTCTCCCTGACAAATACGTTTGTCGTACCCCACCAGGAATCCTCCGCTTTTTTATCTGCTCTGCAAACCCTTCCTTTGCCAGCAGCTCCTCGATCTCTCCCGGAGAGATCAGTATCTCACGCCATCCCTGGGGATGGGAGCTGTCGGGATAATGATACATCACCACTTCTTTTTCCAGATATGTGTAAACATCCTCTTCATTATTATAACAGCCTGGGTCTGTAAAAAATATCCCTTCTTCCTCAAAAAACACATTGTTATAACCTTCTGGCTGATCGGGAATGGGGATCAATTCTCCTGTATCTCCATCCAGGATATAATCTTCACCAGAATCCTTTTCAGCCTGGTAGCTGCGGATGAATGCACCCCTTCCATTTCCATCCATCGTGTAAACATCATTCACTTTCTCATCAACAAATTTTTTCTTTTCCACATCATATCTTTTTAATTCACCTCCCTTGCTAATATAAGCGATCCATCTGCCATTACAGAAAATATAGGTACCGTGTCCTGACGGCCCCCATATGCGATCCCCATCTTCCAGGATCAGCTCTTTCTTTTTCCAGTTTACCTGTCTGTGATCCCCGACAGGTTCCATCGGTGCCCGCCAAAACTGATCGACCTCTTTATCCTCTTTCATCACCTCACGCTCACCGGTAAAATAAATCCACTCATTATCTACATAGCAGATCACAGCCGCACCTTTTATTACAGTTTTGCGCTCCGAGTGATCTTTCCAATTCCGTTCAGTGATAATGGTTTTCCATAATCCTCCTCATCATCATACTTGCTATAATAAACGTTCCAGTCATTGCAGAACTCACCTTGGGGATTTTGCGATCCCTCTCTGACTACCGCCTGTCCGCTGACCGCTTCTCCCGACACCGCACCACCGGAGACCGCTCCCAGGACACAGCTCCGTCTCCGGAAATGCCGGCAAACTCCCCGCCACAGCCCCCAAGTCTTAAAACCCCCAGGCACAATATCAATAAATAGAGTTTTCTATACATTTTTATCCCCCCAGATCTTTTTCCCAAGTATTACCTTACACTATTTCTATCGTCATTTTGTTACAAAAATATTATTTTTACATGAATATTAAGTTTCTGACCGGGAAAAAGAAAGACAATGCAAAAGCATTTCTGCCTTCACACTGTCTTTCTTGTATTCCAATCCAGATATTACACCGGATATACTTTATTTTCTTTATCTGCCAGCGTCGCATCCACTTTTGTCTTCTGCGCCTCACGGTACTTAAAGAACTCTGTAGCCACCTGTGGGAACAGCGCATAGGAAAGTACATCCTCATCCTGCTGCTTCCACTGGGACATCTCCTTTTCAAGATCTGCCAGCTGCGGTTTGATCAAATCCGCCGGACGGCAGGTGATCGGTTTTGTATCGCCGATACATTTTTTCTGGACTTTCGGATCAAAAGGCTTCACTGTCTGACCAAACTCACCGGACAGAAGCTTCTTGGATTCCTTCGTCACCATCTTATATCTCTCACCGGAAACAACATTCAAAACTGCCTGAGTACCTACAATCTGGGATGACGGTGTAACCAATGGAGGCTCACCGAAATCTTTCCGCACGCGGGGTACTTCTTCCAGCACTTCCTGATACTTGCTTTCCTGTCCCATCTCTTTGAGCTGGGATACAAGATTACTGAGCATACCTCCTGGTACCTGATACATCAGTGTTTTAATATTTACCCCAAGAACCTTTGTATTCATCAGACCACTCTGCAGCGCCTCTTCACGCATTGGGCGGAAATACTCTGCAATCTCTGCCAGAAGATTCTGGTCAAGTCCCGTGTCATACGGAGTTCCCCTAAAGGTCTCCACCATAACTTCCGTCGCCGGCTGGCTGGTGCCCAGTGCGAAGGGTGACATCGCCGTGTCAATGATATCACAGCCCGCCTCAACTGCCTTCATATAGGTCATGGCAGCCACACCGGATGTATAATGGGTATGAAGATCGATCGGAATATCTACGGACTCTTTCAGAGCAGTGACAAGCTCTGTCGCCTCATACGGAGTGAGAAGACCTGCCATATCTTTGATGCAAAGGGATTTTGCACCGAGATCCTCAATTTTCTTCGCCATATCTTTCCAATAATCCATGGTATACGCATCACCAAGGGTATAGGAAAGGGCGATCTGTGCGTGTCCATTTTCCTTATTTGCAGCTTTTACCGCTGTCTCCAGATTACGGATGTCATTGAGACAGTCAAAAATACGGATAATATCAATACCATTTGCCAGTGATTTCTGCACAAAGTACTCTACCACATCATCTGCATAGTGATTGTATCCAAGGATATTCTGTCCACGGAACAGCATCTGCAGTTTCGTGTTCTTAAAGCCCTTTCTCAGCTTACGAAGTCTCTCCCATGGATCTTCTTTTAAGAAACGAAGGGACGCATCAAAGGTAGCTCCTCCCCAGCACTCTACTGCATGGTAGCCCACTTTATCCATCTTGTCGATGATCGGAAGCATCTGCTCCGTCGTCATACGGGTGGCAATCAGGGACTGATGAGCGTCACGAAGGATTGTTTCTGTTATTTTAATCGGCTTCTTTGCTTTATTATCTGCCATTTTCATTTCCTCCTAAATATATTTTGCGCATTTTATTTGCGCTATACATCATTTCGCATTAGACTCCAAAGATTGCCATGAATACACCGGCCGCTACTGCTGTACCGATTACTCCGGCTACATTTGGTCCCATGGCGTGCATCAGCAGGAAGTTGGTAGGATCTGCTTCTGCCCCCACCTTCTGGGATACCCTGGCTGCCATCGGAACAGCGGAAACTCCAGCGGAACCAATGAGAGGATTGATCTTACCTTTTGACAGCTTACACATCAGCTTGCCAAATAAGACTCCCGCGGCTGTCCCCACTGCAAAAGCGATCAGACCAAGGGCGACGATCTTCAGCGTATCGAAGTCGATAAAGTTCTCGCCACTGGTTTTTGCCCCTACAGATGTACCCAGCAGGATAACAACGATGTACATCAGTGCGTTGGATGCTGTCTCTGTCAGCTGTCCAACTACACCGGATTCCTTGAACAGGTTACCAAGCATCAGCATACCTACAAGAGGTGCTGTACTCGGCAGGATCAGACATACCACCGTGGTTACGATGATCGGGAAAAGAATCCGCTCCACCTTCGATACAGGACGGAGCTGGTCCATTTTGATCATTCGTTCTTCTTTTGTAGTAAACAGTTTCATAATCGGCGGCTGAATGATCGGCACCAGTGACATATAAGAATATGCCGCCACGGCGATTGGTCCCATAAGTTCCTTCTGCCCCAGTTTTCCTGCCAGGAAGATCGAGGTCGGACCGTCCGCGCCTCCGATGATCGAGATCGCCGCCGCCGCCATGCCGTTGAATCCCATCACGATCGCCATCAGGTATGCGGCAAAGATACCGAACTGCGCCGCCGCTCCCAGAAGAAAACTTTTGGGGTTTGCGATCAGAGGACCGAAATCTGTCATTGCTCCTACACCGAGGAAGATCAGGGATGGCAGGATACTCCATTCATCCAGTTTAAAGAAATATTCCAACAGTCCGCCAGGCTCCATGATCTGCGGATAGATATTGACAAGCAGCATACCGAATGCAATGGGTACAAGCAAAAGAGGCTCATAACCCTTTTTGATCGCCAGATAGAGAAACACAAAAGCAACCAGTATCATCACATAACTGCGCCAGTCAACCGTTCCATTTGCAAATGCAGTCTGATGGAGAAGGTTCTGTAAAACTTCCATCTTTTTTACCTCCAGTTATTTAGTGATTAGTCCATTGTAGCTAATACGTCGCCGGCTCCAACCATATCACCGGAGTTCACGTTTATGCTTGCGATCTTTCCATCCTGAGGTGCCACCACTTCATTTTCCATCTTCATCGCCTCGAGAAGAAGAACCACATCTCCTTTTTTCACCTCTGCTCCCACACTTGCTTTCACAGCCAGGATCTTACCAGGCATCGGTGCTGCCACCTGGACAGAACCAGCTGAACCGCCCGCTGCTGGTGCTGGTGCCGGCTTCGGTGCTGCTGGTGCTGGAGCTGGTGCTACTGGAGCCGCCGGTGCTGCTGCCGGAGCAGCTGCTCCTGTTTTTTCTTCCACTGATACATCATATACGGTTCCATTTACTGTAATAGTATAATTTTTCATGTGTTATATCCTCCTAATAATGATAATAGTCATAACGTTTTGCACTGTCGGGGGAAAAGGCTTTTTGACCTTTTTAACCCTGGCAGCATTTAATACCTCTTTTTAATAGAACGAATCACCAGACCGCCTGCCGGTACCGGAGTCCCTTCCTGTTCCATCGCTGCAGAAACCGCTGCTGTGATCACTGCCACCAGCTGGGTATCCTCTGTCTTTGAAGGCGCTGCCGGGGCCGCTGCTGGCGCCGGTACTGGTACTGGCCTTGACGCCGGTGTTAATGCCGTGGCTGCCTCTTTCTTTGCCGACGAACGATCCAGCAGATCCGGAATAAATTTCATCAGATAAATGATGAAAGAAATCAGGATCAGTACAAGGAAAACGGTTCCCATACCCAGCGCCGTATTCACCAGCGCTTCTGGAAACGTTGTCACAACTTCATCCGTTGCTGCCGCTGCTAACAATCCCATTCCATCACCTCATTCCAAACATCTGCATTGCATATATCAACTGTTTACGGATCTCAGAACCATCGATAATATTATCTACATAACCTCTTTTTGCTGCTATGTTCACATTACACTGAAGCTCATCGTACTCTTTCGTCTTTTCCTCCAGTGATGCTTTCGTATCTTTCGCTTTGCTGATCTCATCCTGATACATAACCTGTACCGCACTCTTCGCATCCATGACACCGACCTTTGCTCCCTCAAGAGCCAAAACGAGGTCCGCCCCGATATGCTTGGAGTTCATCGCCACATAAGCACTTCCAAATGCCTCTCCGGTGATCACATTTACCTTAGGAACTTCTGCACTGGCAAAAGCACAGGTAAGATCTGCCACTGCCTGTCCAATGGTCTTTTCTTCTTCCATCGACGAAGCATATGCTTTTACATTTGTAAAGGTGATCACAGGAATGCCGAAAGCATCACAGAAATAAACAAACTTTTCTGCTTTTTTACATCCAGCAGTGGAAAGTACCTGTTCTGCACCATTTGCAACTGCGCCCACGGTAACACCATTGAGTGTCATAAGGCCAGTGACCATATCCTCAGCATATTCTTTTTTTGTCTCTAAAAATTTCTGATCGTCGGCGATCTGGGTCAGCGCCGCCACTGGATCCGAAACAAGTCCCTCAAAACCATTCAGTACACGGTTCATATCATCCTGGGTCTCTTTTCCAGCGTAATCATCAAAATTCGCAGGAAGGATCTGCACCAGAGCGCGGATCTGTGCCAGAACATCAGCTTCTGTATCACAGAGGAAATCTACATTTCCCGCCTCAGCCTGAAATGCAGCCGCTGCAGTATCACACTTGTCTGTATTATTGCCATCCACTGCATTTGGCGAATTCACAAATAACTTACCGTTCTGTGAGTCCATCAATGTAAAATCACTCAGAAGTGATGAAATGGCAACACCGCCGCCACAAGATCCTAAGATCGCACTGATCTGGGGGATCACACCACTTGCCTTCACCTTGCTGAGATAAAGCTCTCCAAAACCTGCAAGGGCATCCACCGCCTCCTGGACACGGACGCCGGCACAATCGATCAAGCCGACCACGGGTGCTCCTGCTTTCATCGCCATCTCGTACAGTCTGACAATTTTCTTTGCATGCATCTCGCCAATGGAACCATTTAATGCTGTGACATCCTGGCTGTAAACATATACCAGTTCAGAATCAATCACACCATAACCTGTAACGACACCATCCGCCGGCACTGCTTTTTCCTGCATGTTGAAGTCGGTATTTCTCTTCGTGACAAGTCCACCGATCTCAACAAAACTGTTTGCGTCAACAAGGGCTTCGATCCGCTGTCTTGCTGACATTTTTGCTGAATTACTCATATGCAGTCCTCCACTTTATTATATATTATGTCTTGTCAGGATCAGACCAGGAATGCACTCCTTCTTAAACCCGCTTCTGACCTGCAAACAAAATTTTATCCAATTGTAATTGTAATGCTTTTTCTGCAAAATAGCAATACATTTTTGACTTTTTTCAAAACTTTTGCACACATGAATTTCCGTGCTTTTTCATATACATTATAAAAACTCTCCGGGATGAAATCCAATGTTAAAAAAATATCTGATCTATCTTCCACTTCTTCTGGTTTCCCTGCTGTTTTTGTGCTACTGTCACATGGCAAACCGTCCAGCGGATTCCAGCTCCGACATACATACCATTACAGAAATCCCACCCGACCATATCCCCCCCACCACCACCTCCTCCCCTGCGCCCCGGCTGTATGCTTCTGCGGCCTGTGTCATGGACGCTGATTCCGGACGTATCTTATATGGAAAGAGCGAAGCCTCTCCCCTTCCCATGGCGAGCACCACAAAAATTATGACTTGTATCCTTGCCCTGGAAAATGGTAATATGGAAGATCCCGTCACGTTTTCTTCCAAAGCTGCTTCGATGCCAAAAGTCCGCCTCGGCGCCGGAAAGGACAAAACTTTCCTTCTGGGAGACCTGTTGTATTCCCTTATGCTAGAATCCCACAACGACACCGCGGTCGCCATTGCAGAGCACATCGGAGACAGTGTGGAGGGCTTTGCCGCCATGATGAATGCGAAAGCTGCCGAACTGGGCATGAGCCAGACCAATTTTGTAACTCCCAACGGCCTCGACGCAGAGGGTCATGCCAGCACCCCCGCAGACATGTGCCGCCTGGCTTCTTATGCCTGCACCAACCAGGCTTTTCTGGAGCTCATCCGCACACCTTCTAAGACAATCCGCGAGACCAGTGGCAAAGGCAGCTTTTCTCTTACAAACCACGATGCCTTTCTCACTTCCTATAAAGGAGCCATCGGCATAAAGACCGGTTTTACTAATAAAGCGGGCTACTGCTTTGTGGGGGCCGCACGACGGAACGGCCTCACTCTGGTCAGCTGTGTCCTCGGAAGCGGGTGGCCCCCGAATAAAACTTACAAATGGGCGGACACAAAAGCACTGATGAATCTGGGTTTTGAGAATTTCTCAAAGAAAAATGTCCCAGTCAAGAATCTGTCATCCTATTCTATATCTGTAGAAAACGGAAAATCGGATGCTGTGGGCATCCTCCAGCCAGAGATTCCGTCATTTCTGCTCAGTGAGACAGATACCATCGACGTCCGTTACTCACTGCCACAAAAAATCCAGGCACCAGTACGCCAGGGTACAGCTATCGGTGAGGTACAGATCCTGGTAAACGGAGGCCCTCTGGGAAGCTATCCTGTCTATCCAGCAGAAGATGTAGAAAAACAAACCTTTGCTGATATTGTATACGATATATTTCATTTGTTTTTATCCTTTTAATGCTAATTCATTCAATTATTAACTTTCTAACAAGTAAACTTTATTTATAAAAATGAAAAAAAGGCTTTACTTTTTTTTCTTAACATGATATTATATTTTCGTATTAAGACAGAACGAGGGTGTTCTCATTTTTGAGGACACCTTTTTTCTTTTTATTGCGCAAATGCTTTTTTTGTGTATAATGGATAGGGGATTTGCGTATTAAGGTCAATCAGCACAACAGATATTAAGTAATTGGCAGCCCTAAATTTATATGGCACCCATCCAACTGTGCCGGAATGGAGGAAATTATGGAAACGAACGTAATCTCAGACGTATTTGGAACGAAAGTTTTTAACGATGAAGTGATGCAGGAGTATCTTCCGAAAAAAACATATCAAGCTTTAAAAAAGACGATTGAAAATGGAGAGGAACTCACTCCAGAGGTGGCAAATGTAGTTGCCCACGGCATGAAAGAATGGGCCCTTGCCAATGGTGCCACCCACTATACACACTGGTTTCAGCCTATGACCGGCGTCACCGCCGAAAAACATGATTCATTCATCAGTGCAGAGTCCGATTCCCGGGCAGTCCTGGAATTTAACGGCAAAGAATTGATCAAAGGAGAGCCTGACGCCTCCTCTTTCCCTTCCGGCGGCCTCCGGGCAACTTTCGAGGCAAGGGGCTATACTGCATGGGATTGTACATCTCCTACCTTCCTGCGTGAGGATGCCATCGGCGTCACGCTCTGTATCCCTACTGCATTCTGCTCCTACACTGGAGAAGCACTGGATAAAAAGACTCCTCTTCTGCGTTCGATGGAAGCCATCAGCAAGCAGGCAGTCCGTATCCTCCGGCTGTTCGGAAAAGAGGAGGTGACAAATGTCGCCTGTTCCGTAGGCGCAGAACAGGAATATTTTCTGATTGACAGGAATAAATACCTTCAGAGAAAAGATCTGATCTTCACCGGACGTACCCTATTTGGAGCCATGCCCCCCAAGGGACAGGAATTGGATGACCACTATTTCGGAAGCATCCGCGAACGTCAGGCATCTTTCATGAATGAATTGAACATAGAACTGTGGAAGCTGGGGATTCTTTCCAAAACCCAGCACAATGAAGTTGCTCCGGCACAGCATGAGATGGCGCCGATCTATGACACCGCCAACATCGCGACGGACCATAACCAGCTGGTTATGGAGGTAATGAAAAAGGTGGCAAGAAGGCACAATCTGGAATGCCTTCTTCATGAGAAACCCTTTGCCGGCGTAAACGGTTCCGGGAAGCACAACAACTGGTCCATCGTGACGAACACCGGAGAAAACCTGCTAAGTCCCGGCTCTTCCCCTCATAACAACAGGCAGTTCCTTCTTTTCCTGACCGCTGTGATCGCTGCCGTAGACGAAAACGCCGCTCTCCTGCGCATGTCCGCCTCCAATCCTGGAAACGACCATCGACTGGGAGCCAATGAAGCACCGCCAGCGATCATTTCCATCTTCCTCGGAGAACAGTTAGAGGATATCGTAGAGCAGATCATTGAGACTGGTACTGCCGACCACAGCTTAAAGGGCGGAAAAATGGATATCGGCGTAAGCTCCATTCCTCCGGTGAAAAAAGATGCCACGGACCGTAACCGCACTTCACCATTTGCTTTCACCGGAAATAAATTTGAATTCCGTATGGTAGCTTCTTCTATGTCCATCGCAGGGGCAAACACGGTTTTAAATGCCTCTGTGGCAGATGTACTGGAAAAAATGGCAGATGAACTAGAAGAAGCTTCTGATTTTGACAAAACTGTAGATACTCTGATCCAGAAAACACTAAAAGAACATCAGAAGGTGATCTTCAACGGAAATGGCTATTCCGATGACTGGGTTGCCGAGGCAGAAAAACGTGGTCTTCCCAACGTGCGGACCATGGTGGATGCCACTGCTTCCCTCACAGAACCAAAGACCATCGAGATGTTTGAGAACCAGAATGTACTTTCCAAAGCAGAACTGGAATCCCGTGCTGAGATTCATTACGAAGCCTACGCAAAGGCGATCAACATTGAAGCAAAGGCAATGGTTGATATGGCGACCAAACAGTACATTCCTGCAGTGATCAAATACACCACAAGCCTGGCAGACTCCATCAACAGCATCCGGCAGGCTTGTCCGGAGGCAGACCTCACGGTGCAGACCTCGATCCTTAAGGACTGTTCTGCTCTCCTTGCCAAATCCCAGAAAGCTCTGATCGCCCTTGGTGGTGTGACAGAAAAAGCTGGCGCAATGGAAGAAGGAAAGACACAGGCAGAATACTACAGAGATATCGTATTCCCGGCAATGGAAGAACTGAGAGCCCCCATCGACGAGCTGGAAATGCTGGTGGATAAAGAAGACTGGCCTGTACCATCTTATGGGGATATGCTTTTTGAAGTGTAATAAGATATAAAAGTTAGTCCCGCCGTTCCCCAGGCACAGAAAAAGCGGTATATTGCGCTTCGCAGATCAATAGGACCGCTTTTTCTGTGCCTGGGATACTTGGCGGGACTGTTTTTATATTTTATTATTT
Source organism: uncultured Roseburia sp. (assembly GCA_947246475.1). Classification (GTDB taxonomy): domain Bacteria; phylum Bacillota; class Clostridia; order Lachnospirales; family Lachnospiraceae; genus Eubacterium_F. The sequence goes on along the minus strand of CAMXSH010000002.1, from coordinate 49,238 downwards.
GTATCACCACTTATCACTATGTTCAACATGAAATGGAACAGACGTAAAAACTAATTTTCTATTTTTCGTATGGGGCGCAGTACCTCATAGCCAATCACTTCTGGATAATGGCGCTGGTAATCATTGCAGTTTTCCTCGTTCCACTCGTAGCCCTCTGTTTTTGGATCAAAATTCCATGCCAGCCTTTCAACTCTTTCCATTACCTCGCCACAGTCTTTCAAATAATCAAAGGGCGGGTGAAAGAAAACAAAGTAATCACTTGCAGGTATTTTTCGGATCTCAAACCCATCTGGTACCACTCCCCGATACTCTTCTGGTACGCCAAAACCATAAAAATAGCCTTTTCTGCCATTTTCATAAAACCATCCTGCCGTATGGCAGGTGACGATCGGATGGGAAACATGGCTCATACTGTTTATTGTTCCACAGATGCTGTCACAATCATGTCTGCGCCAAAAATTCATATAATCGGTGGCCTCAATATCCCAGATACCGATGTATTGATGTGCAGGAATATGCTCCACGCGAACATGCGCTTCTGTCAATAATGTTTGATTCATGGTAGGTCCTCCTTTATTCACATAATGTTCAGGGAAGAAAACGACTTTTAAATTGGATAATTCACGCACAATCCCGAAATGATAAGCAGAACAGTGAATATCACAATATAGTTTCTCTGTTTTTCCAGAAATAGCTGACATAGTTTTTCATTCATAAAGGTTTCCTCTTTCTATGTTCTCTTAAATATTGTTTTTTACTGCAGTAGTTTCTCTTTCTCCACGGTCATCATAAGATAATAAAAAAGGAAACTCTGCCATGAAAAAACATCTCCTCTTCCCCATACTGATCCTGTTTCTCCTGCTGTGCCGTTTTCTCTATCCCCACACCCGCTTCGGCTATCAGGAAGAGCTGGATCTGCTTTCCCACCGAAATCTGAACATCCATGCCGCCACATTGAAACCCGGAGAAAGGATCTCCGTCAAACTGTCAGGACTAAAAAAGCTGGCCAGCTACTCCACCTCGGATTTCCGTATCGCCACCGTAAGCCCCTCCGGCACCGTACATGCCCTGAATCCTGGAACTGCCATTATTTCCGTCAAACAGGGCGATAATACTTACCGATGCAAAATAACCGTGAAAGATTGACAGCTCTCCCGAATGTTTTCTGCTCCCGCCGCATATATTTCCATATATCAATCATTGTGGAGAATGTGTATGAAAAAAATAATTTATCTGCTTTTTACTCTCCTTACATTTATATACATATTCAGCTTTTCATCTCTGGACAGACAGGTTGTACAGGCTGAGGAAAAAGCGGTGTCCGGCGGCGCAGTGGATGTGTCTGCCACAGCGGCCGTACTTTTGGAAGGTTCCTCCGGAGAGATCATCTTCGAGAAGGACAAAGACAAAGAGCTTGTCCCAGCTAGTATCACAAAGATCATGACCCTGAACCTGATCTTTGAGGCCATTGACAGCAAAAAACTTTCACTGGAAGATTCTGTAACGGTGAGTGAACATGCCGCCAGCATGGGAGGCTCCCAGGTATACTTAGAGCCAAACGAAACCCAGACCGTAAACGATATGATCAAATGCATCACCATTGCCAGCGCCAACGATGCCGCTGTGGCGATGGCGGAAAAGATCGCTGGGTCAGAAGAAGCCTTTGTAAAAAAAATGAATGAAAAGGCGAAAGCCCTGGGCATGAAACATACCCAGTTCAAAAACTGCACAGGACTAGATGATAACATCGAATCCGGGCACTATTCCAGTGCCTATGACGTGGCGCTTATGTCACGGGAACTGATCACAAAACATCCCCAGATCAGCAATTATTCTACGGTGTGGATGGATTCCATCACCCATAAGACCAAAAAAGGGGAGACGGAATTTGGCTTGACCAACACCAATAAGCTGGTCCGTTTTTACGACGGCATCACCGGACTAAAGACGGGATCCACTTCCAAAGCAAAATACTGCCTCAGCGCGACAGCAAGACGCAATGACATGGACCTGATCGCAGTGGTTATGGCGGCCCCGGATCATAAAAAAAGGTTTTCAGAAGCCCAGGCCCTCTTAGATTATGGCTTTGCCAACTGCAGCGTTTACAAAGATTCCGAACTGAACAAACTATTGAAAGAAGTACCAGTACAGGGGGGGAGGAAAAATACAGCAACAGCAGAACCAACATCTATATTTTCCCATATCTTTACCCAGGACGCCGATATGGACCAGGTAAAGAGAACCATCACCTATGAGGAATCCATAAAGGCACCCTTGCAAAAGGGCACCCCGGTAGGAAAAGCCGAATATTTTTATAATGGAAAACTCATCGGAAGCGTCCAGCTCACCGCCAGCGAAACTGTTGAGGAAGCCGGACTGACGGATTATCTGTTAGAAGCAGTGAAAAAGCTATTTCATAAGCTTTAGTCTCACAGCCATGAGATAGAGCCTCCGTCCCATTGGGAAATCAAACATTTCTTCCTTTGTCATTCCCCGCAGTTTGAGGAATACCACAAAGTAAACGATGACAGCTGTAAAGAGTGCCAGGATCACAGATACCGCATTTGTCATATATCCTCCCAGGAAGGAAGAAAACAGTTTATCCGATAAGGTATAAACCAGAACAACAGCGATCGACATCCACAAGGAGGCAGACAGCGGTACGAAAAATGTTTTTAACGGTTTTAGGCGCAGGGATGGAATATAACGCCGTAAAGCCAGCAGATTCAGTATGCTGACTACAATAGGGAAGGTTACATTTCCGATGATTAGCACGTAGATACCCAGCCCTGTAAATTTGAGCAGGCACACCACGAGGATCACATGGAGCCCAAGGGAGACCGCCGAATGGATCACTGGCGTGTGCATTCTGTCAATGCTTTGGAGCGCACTTCCTGTCACATTTGATATTGCATAAAAAACTACCGCTGCAGAGCCGGCAAGCATGAGATGCCCTCCCAGGACGTAATTGGATGAGGGAAACAAAAGCCGGACAATGGACTGTCCAAGTACGGTATAACCCATGGCACAGGGAAATGCAATGATCATATTAAATTTGATACCGGAAAGGATATTGTTCTTGAGCTGCACTGTATCCTTTTCGGTAAATGCCGCCACCGCGCTGGGGATCATGGATGAAGCGATAGAGGTGGATATGGCGATGGGCACACTGGTAAGCACCCGGTACTTTGAGCTGTACACACCCACCATGGATTTGATCGTCACTGGATCCATGCCCCTGCCACCCATAATGTCTCCGAACAGGTAATAATCTACCAGACCGCTGATCTGATAAACCGTCTGGCTCAGAATGATGGGCAGGATCGTTAAAAACAGGATACGGTATATATGTGAGGTGGAATACAGCCGCCGTCCCCGGTCCCGCCGTTCCAGCTTTCTTTGTACCGGACGGTAGATATAGTAGACAAATACAACCAGAAGAAGTGCCGAAAAAGCGCCCAGGCAGGTTCCCAGCGTACCTCCTGCCGCCCCCCAGGCGCTCTTATCAAGACTGTCTATATTCCACTGGATAAACAGATATGCTGCTGACACGCTGACGATGGCGTTTACCACCTGCTCCAGAACCTGGGAAACCGCCGTGGGCACCATGGTCTTTTTTCCCTGAAAAAATCCACGGAACACACCGAGCAGTGCTACGATAAATATCGTGGGAGCCAGTACCCGCAGAGGAATATGCACGCCTGCGTAATCAGGATAAATATTTTTCTCGATCCATCCGGCAAAAACAAAGAGCAGGATTCCAAATACCCCGCCTGACACAACGGCAAACAGCAATGCCAGACGAAAGGTTTTTCCAATATTCTTATATTCCCGCTTTATGTTCTGGGCAGATATGATCTTGGAAAGTGCCAGCGGCAGGCTGTAGGATGATACGATCAAAAGAATATCGTAGATGTCAAAGGCCACCGCGTAAATCCCATTTCCCTCTTCTCCCAGTATATTGGACATAGGAATCCGGTATGCCATGCCGATAAAGCGCACGATAAGGGATGCCATCGCCAATATACTGCCATGTTTAAGAAAATCTGCACTTTTCTTGTTATCCTGATTGTTTGTACTCATACAGGCACCTTTCTGCTACTCTTTATTCTTGAAGGAAATCAGTTTCTTTCTGCTGGTAGGATATGCCGCGATATAGGTATTGCCTGGATTTATCGTCAGCACATTTCCATCCATATCGTAATAACACATCGTTCCCTTTTCTTCGTTCTTTCTCCATTTAATCTTCATACGCTTTCCATTGGTGATGTAGTATCCCTCACCTTTCCGCTTATGCAGGTACAGATGCTGGTATCCGTTGCGGTCGATATTCGTCTCCTTTACCAGCTGGATAATCACATTTTTAAAGGAAAGCTGCTTATTATTTTTGTGATCCAAATGCTTTTTCCTGTACTCAAACTTTTTGTATTCTTTGGTCTTTTTATCGTATTTGAGATAACAGGTTGAATATGCGGAAAATGGAAGATTGATATAATTTGTCCCGTTACCGGTATCTAACTCTGTATCTTCCTCATAAAACTCAAAATGCTTCGCCATCTTCTCTTCTTTGAACTTTGTCCGGTACTTAAGCTGTTTGGCGCCCTTGAGCATCTTCTCTCCGGAAGTAAACACATTGTGAGGCGGCTTTAACGAATAGTCCCGCTTATACACAACTCCGCCGATGGCGGACAAGCCACTGAGATTATTTACACCCAGCTCCTCGATCTTCGAAATCGCATAAGAAGTCTGTCCAAAGTGACAGAAGATCGCATCCCACTCACTGGCAAAACTGACAAAGTAATGTCTGGCGCTCCGGACCGACCCCAATCTTTTGATCTTATCGGTCCCCTGATAGACACCGAGCATTCGGGTGATCCCTCCCTCTGCCAGCGCTTCGTAGAGCACATCAATCTGAGAAGTGCCCTGCTGATGCTGGTTGGCATACTCGATATTGTTTATGATCACAGCAAAGGGTCTCTGTTTTGCCACTTTTTCCGATATGTACTTTCCTGTCAGTACACTCTTAACCTTTCCGGCATGGGGATCTGGTGTGGGTTCCGGGGTCGGTGTCGGTTCCGGGGTCTCTACCGGCGCCGGCGTCTGGCTCACCTGTGCTTTTTTCTCCCCTTTATCTCCCAGTACTAAAAAACAGATCAGGCAGACTGCTATCAGAACAACAACACTTGCCCCGGAAATGATCGCGATCACTTTCTTTTTCGATTGATTCATTATCTATACCTCTCTTTTATCGTTTTATCCCTAACCTATTCATAATCTTCCGCTGTTCTTCTTCCATCTCCCTGCGGTCTTCTTCCTCCATGTGGTCATAACCAAACAGATGAAGCATGCTGTGAACGATAAGAAAACAAAATTCCCTTAGTTCCGAGTGCCCATACTCCTCTGCCTGCGCTCTGACAACCTCAGAACACAGAAGTATATCCCCCAGCATCATTTCCTCCGTATCCGGCGACAGGGACAGGCTGTTCAAAAAAGCTTGTCCACCGAAATCCCGGGGATTGTCATATTCCATCATCGGAAAACTAAGGACATCCGTAACCTTCCCGATCTGCCGGAACTGTGAATTTACCTCGCAGATCGTATCTGTGTCCACCAGTGTTACACTTACCTCGATATCATAGGGACATTCCACATGATCCCTGACAAAAGCAATCACCTCTTCTGCCTTCTCTTCTGGGTTAAATTCAAAGGAAATCCCCGCCTCATCTTCAAAATAAACCGTCATACTACCCTTCCATTCCAAATCCCAGGCTGTCACCGCTTCTTCTTATTTTTTCGATTCTCCCGGTACTGCTCCCGCGCCTCATACTTTTCATAGGCATGTACAATTTTCTGCACCAGAGGATGGCGCACCACATCTTTGTTGGTCAGATAGGATACGCCGATCTCCTCTACATCTTTTAACACCTTCAAAGACTGCTCCAGACCAGATACCGCCGCAAAGGGCAGATCCTTCTGGGAAAGGTCGCCGGTGATGACAACTTTGGATCCAAAACCAATTCTGGTCAAAAACATCTTCATCTGCGCCGGCGTGGTATTCTGTGCCTCATCCAGGATAATAAAGGCATTATCCAGTGTACGTCCTCGCATGTATGCCAGGGGCGCCACCTCGATCAGCCCTTTTTCAGAATTTTTTATAAAGCTGTCCGCTCCCATGATCTGGTACAATGCGTCATAAAGCGGCCTCAGATAGGGATCGATCTTGCTCTGCAGGTCTCCCGGAAGGAAACCAAGGTTCTCTCCCGCCTCGATGGCTGGTCTGGTCAGAATAATCTTTCCCACCTCATCCTGTTTAAACGCCTGTATCGCCATCGCCATGGCAAGATACGTTTTACCGGTTCCCGCAGGTCCTACACCAAACACCATCATTTTCTCACGAATGGCATCCACATATTTTTTCTGCCCCAGTGTCTTCGGCTTTACCGGCTTTCCCTGGACCGTAAACCCGATCAGGTCCTTGTCGATCTCCGCCATGGAGACTGGGGACTTTTCTTTTGCCAGAGAAAGAATATAATTCACATTCTGTTCTGTAATCGTATTGCCCCTCTCCGACAGCTTTAAAAGCTCTTCAAAAACCCGCCTGGCTTCTTGAAGATTTTCTGCCTCCCCTGATATCCGGACCGAACCATCCCGGAGTATCACCTCGATACCAAGGGCACGCTCGATTTTTTTCAAATGAATATCAAGTCCGCCAAATATATTATTTTCATGGCTGGCTGGAATATCAAGAATTATCTGTTCCCGCGCCATCCTCATCTTCCTTTCCTTCGCCCTGCAGCACCAGTTCTTCTTCAGACACATTTTTTTTATCCATTTTGGATATGGATAACTGGATACTTCCATGGGCTTTATACGCTGCCGGTTCTTTTATAATATCCAGTGACTGGTCTACAATACGGCATCCTGCTTCCCTGTACTCTTCCAGCCTGGATTGAAACCGCGCCTTTAACTTTTCGCCGGCCTCTTTCTCGCTGTACCTGGCTTCTACTTTTTTATAATTTACGTACTTATGATCCGTCACTTTCACACGGCTGTTCCATGGTATAAATTCCCTATCCACACATATGCTATTTATTATATCATAATTGGAAGATTTATCAAACCATTTTAAGGGATTTTTTATGGAAAATCGGGTTCCATTGATACAAACCGTATAGACATGGATCTCTTCTCCGGTCTTATTTTTAGCCATATACCGCTCATTTATGCTCTCATCAAATTCTTTCTTTGTTAAAATAGATATTTCTCCCTCAGCGCAGACACCGTTATAACGAAGAGTCTCGTCTCCGTCTCCCTTGATCTCCACGATGCCGCTGATCAAAATATCCCCCTTCTTGACCTTTGCTCCCTTTGCCACCTTTGCTGTTCCTTCTCTGGTGACGATCTTTTCTATCACTCCGTCACAGGGGGCGGTCACATGGCTTGGGGGATTTTCCACTTCCTCTTTGCCCTTTAGCGCCTTTCCTTCCTTGATCTTGATATTCAGCACACAGCCTTTCTCCTCTGCGGACACCCAGCTCATGTTCTCATAGCTTTCCCTCAGGCTTCTCTCGATGTCATCACAGAAGAGATTTTTTCTCATCATTCCCACATAGACGCCCATAGACTCTACCTCTTTGCTGATGGTCTCTTTCGTATACTCCTGCTGCCCATAATAATTGATCTGCCAAACATAAAGGGACAGTACCTTTAACACCACAAAAAAAAGAACCAGTCCCAAAGTAAATGTCCAGTTTCTCCCTGCCTGCTCCAGCACAAAAGGAAGTCCCCGTCTTTCCCGGATCTTAGGCGCGATATGGGTTTTTGCCACAAAGGCATGAAGCATCTTAAAATCTTTTGAAAACATGGAAAATGTAACTTTACTTTCCTGGATCTTTACATCCCACAGATGAATCCGGTGGTGACGGCAGAGATTCATAAAACGTTCCCAGTATCCTGACCTCACACCACATACTATGTACCCTTTGAGCCACTTCAATCCCATCTCCCCCTTTTTACAATCTTACAAGGCTGATCTCCCTGATCTTTCCAAATACCCGGCATTCGTCCGGTTCAAAAGACTCGATGCATAAATGGTCGCCGCATATCATCACCTTGACATGTTTTCCCTGAAGCTTAACCGAGCATTCCGTATACTCTATGATGGATTTATAATTTTCAATAATGGCATATTCGTCGCCATAGGTCTTTACGATCGTCGCTCCGTCCAGAATATCGGGCTGGAGACCAATTTTTTTTGATACCGAATTCACGTTTTTTTCCGCCTTTGCGCTGTGTCTCACGGCACAAATCCTTATTTCCGGTTACCTTATCATATGCAGAAAGGCATGGCTATGTTCCTGTCACTTTTGTTTCCTACCCATCGAAAAAGGAACTCGTCCTTCGACGAGTTCCCTCATATGTGCAATTATTTAAATTTTCTTTTACGAGCAGCCTCAGACTTCTTCTTACGTCTAACGCTTGGTTTCTCATAATGCTCTCTCTTACGAATTTCCTGCTGGATCCCTGCTTTTGCACAGTTTCTCTTGAAACGACGCAATGCACTATCCAATGATTCGTTTTCTTTAACGATTACATTTGACATAGTATCACACCTAACCTCCCTCCAGTTGTAAAATTGTGCAAAATACAACTGTTTGGGTATTTTTTCGCACTAACACATATTATATCATAATTTTTCGATTCGTCAACCGTTTTTGAACAATTTATGGTATATTATGGTCAAAAATTTTATCCCAGCTGGCTTTTTACCACTTCTTCAGCCTTTGCCAGTGCCTCTGGAATACCGGAAGGATTCTTTCCTCCCGCCTGTGCCATGTTCGGGCGTCCACCGCCGCCTCCGCCTACCAGAACGGCGATCTCTTTGATCAGATTTCCTGCGTGGGCTCCCCTGGCAATAGCTCCTTCTGTCGCGGTAGCCATTAGGTTCACCTTACCATCTTTCTCTGTGGCAAATACCACCACCGCCTCACCAAGCTTCTGTTTTGCCTCATCACCCAGGTCACGCATGGCATTCATATCTACGTCCGAAAGCTGTTTGATCAGCACCCGGATGCCGGCGATCTCTGCCGCCTCGGAAGTGATATCCCCTGCAGCTGCCTTCGCCATCTTTGCCTTCAGCTTTTCATTTTCTTTGGAAAGGGCTTTGATCTCTTCCTGCATCGCCATCACTTTTCTGGCAGTCTCAGATGGTGCTGCTTTCAATATTCTGGCAACCTCTCCCAGCTGTTTTTCTACTTGATTGTAGTAAGCGATCAGTCCCTGGCCCGTCAGTGCTTCGATCCTTCTCACTCCGGCAGCCACTCCGCTCTCGGATACGATCTTAAAGGCAGAAATATTTCTCGTATTTTCCACATGGGTACCGCCACAGAGCTCCGAGCTAAAATCTCCCATCTGAACAACCCGGACGGTGTCCCCATACTTCTCCCCAAACAGTGCCATGGCTCCGGTTTTTTTCGCCTCTTCCAGCGTCATCTCACTGGTGATTACATCCAGGCCTTTATTGATCTCCTCATTGACGATACTCTCTACCTTTAAAATCTCTTCTTCTGTCATCGGCGAAAAGTGGGTAAAGTCAAAACGAAGCTTATCTTTATCTACCAAAGATCCCGCCTGCTCCACATGGCTGCCGAGAACCATTCTCAGCGCCTTCTGCATAAGATGGGTGGCGCTGTGGTTATTTGCTGTCAGATTTCTCCGGCTCTCCTCCACTTCCAGCGTCACTTTTTCCCCGGTACGAAGGGAACCCGACACCATCTTTCCCACATGTCCGATCTTTGTCCCCTGCAGTTTAATGGTATCCTCTACAGCAAACCTGCCGTGATCCGTGCAGATCACGCCGGTATCTGCTGCCTGTCCACCCATCGTGGCATAAAATGGAGTCTCTTCTACCAGCACGGTTCCTTCCATTCCCACTGCCAGTTCATCTACAATGGCATCGGAGGTGGTGAGAACTGTGACTTTGGATTCGTGGCGCAGGCGGTCATATCCGACAAATCTGCTTTCTACCGCCGGATCAATGGACTGGTAAACTGTCACATCTGCTCCCATATAGTTCGTCACTTCCCTGGCCTCTCTTGCCGTCTGGCGCTGTACCTCCATCGCCTGGCGGAATCCCTCTTCATCCGCTGTAAAGCCCTTTTCCTCCAGGATCTCAATGGTCAGATCCATCGGGAATCCATAGGTATCATATAGTTTAAATGTATTTTCTCCAGAAAGAACGGTCTTTCCTTCCTTTTTCATCGCCTCCATCATATCACTGAGAATGTTCAGTCCCTGATCGATGGTCTTATTGAAATTCTCTTCTTCTGTTGTGATCAGCTTCAGAATATAGTCTTTTTTATCTGCAAGTTCTGAATAACCGTCCTTGGACTCCCGGATCACTACCTCACTCAGCTCTGCCAGAAATTGTTTCTGGATACCCAGCAGCCTTCCGTGCCTTGCTGCCCGGCGCAGAAGACGACGCAGCACATATCCCCGTCCCTCATTGGAAGGCATGATCCCGTCAGATACCATAAATGTCACAGAACGGATATGATCTGTGATAATACGGATGGAAACATCTTTTTTGACCTCTGCTCCATAGGATACCCCGGCAAATCCACATACCTTGTCCCGGATCGCCTTGATGGTATCCACATCAAAAATGGAATCTACATTCTGCATCACGACAGCGAGGCGCTCCAGTCCCATGCCGGTATCAATATTTTTATTGGCCAGTTCTTCGTAGTTTCCTTTTCCATCACTGTCAAACTGGGTAAACACATTATTCCAGATCTCTACATAGCGGTCGCACTCGCACCCTACGGTACATCCTGGTTTGTTGCAGCCGTATTTCTCTCCACGGTCAAAATAGATCTCAGAGGAGGGACCGCATGGTCCCGCGCCGTGTTCCCAGAAATTATCTTCTTTGCCAAAGCGGAAGATCCGCTCCTTTGCCACACCAATCTCTTTATTCCAGATTTCAAATGCCTCATCATCTTCTTCGTATACAGAAGGATACAAACGATCCTCCGGAATTTCCAGTGTCTTCGTAAGGAACTCCCAGGACCAGGCGATGGCCTCATGCTTGAAATAGTCTCCAAAGGAAAAATTACCGAGCATCTCAAAAAATGTACCGTGGCGGGCGGTCTTTCCCACGTTCTCGATATCTCCGGTACGAATGCACTTCTGGCAGGTGGTCACTCTTTTTCTCGGCGGAATCTCCTGCCCTGTAAAATAAGGTTTTAACGGAGCCATGCCCGCATTGATCAGCAGCAGGCTCTTGTCATTCTGGGGAATCAGGGAAAAGCTCTTCATCACCAGATGTCCCTTGCTTTCAAAAAAATCCAGATACATTTTTCTCAACTCATTTAATCCATATGGTTTCATTATTCTAAATCCTCCTTCATTTATACTATCATTCCCGGATCTGTCCGTCTCCCAGGATCACATATTTTGTACTGGTGAGGGCAAGAAGCCCCATCGGTCCCCTGGCATGAAGCTTCTGGGTACTGATGCCGATCTCTGCCCCGAAACCAAATTCAAAGCCGTCTGTAAACCGCGTAGAGGCGTTGACGTACACAGCGGCGGCATCGATCTCATTTAGGAACTTCATGGAATTATGATAATCTTTTGTGACAATGGCTTCCGAATGGCCGGTATTATAGTGGTTGATATGTTCAATGGCTTCGTCGATGCTGTCCACGACTTTTATAGAAATGATCTTATCCAGATATTCTGTGCCAAAGTCCTCCTCGGCCGCCGCCACCATCTTATCATCGTACTCTCTCGCCCGCTCGTCCCCCCGGATCTCAACGCCATGAGCGTACAGAGCCTCACAGATCAATGGCAGGGCTTCTGCGGCAATCGCGTTATGAATCACCAGAGATTCACAGGCATTGCAGACTCCCAGCCTCTGGGTCTTGGCATTGACAATGATAGACACCGCCATAGAGAGGTCTGCGTACTCATCCACGTATACATGGCAGTTGCCAGTGCCAGTCTCAATCACCGGTACCGTACTGGTCTCCACCACGGTACGGATCAGTCCGGCGCCTCCTCGTGGAATGAGCACATCCACATACTGGTTCAGCCGCATGAATTCTCTGGCAGTCTCTCTGGATGTATCCTCCAGAAGCTGGATCGCATCCTCAGGCAGCCCTTCTTTTTTCAATGCTTCCCGGATCACCTTCACGATGGCAAGATTGGAGTGGATGGCATCGCTTCCTCCCCGCAGGATCACCGCATTTCCGGTCTTAAAACAGAGGGCAAAGGCATCAGCGGTGACATTGGGACGGGACTCATAAATGATGCCGATCACTCCCATGGGCACCCGCCGCTGTCCCACCTGAAGCCCGCCAGGCGTGGTTTTCATGGATATCATCTCTCCTACCGGATCCGCCAGCGCTGCGACCTGGGTGATTCCCTCTGCCATCCCTGCAATCCTCTCATTGGTTAGACGAAGCCTGTCAATCAGAGATTCCTTCATCCCCGCCTCCTGGGCATTTTTGATATCTTTCTCATTGGCAGCCAGGATCGTCCCTGCACCCTCTGTCAGCGCCTGCGCCACCGCAGTAAGCCCCCTGTTTTTCTCTCCTACGGACAAACGGTTCATCGATGCCGCCGCCTGCTTCGCCGCTTTTCCTATCTGATCTAATGTCATCGCTGCCTCCATTCCCGCATGCTCTCTGCACACAATATGTTTTAAATAAATTTTGTCTTCTGCGTTATCCTATGCTCCGGCTTCACATCACACGGTTCTGCCGGGATGATCCATGTCTCCTGCTCGGCAAAGGCGATCATCACACTGGTAAGCATGGTTCCATAGCGCTGTAGATAGCGGTCATAAAATCCGCCGCCATATCCGAGCCTGTACCCCTTCTCATCGAATGCCACACCGGGCATGACCATCAATATCTTCTCTTTGGAATAAGCCCCGGATTCCATCACCTGTTCCACGGCTTCGCTCCCCCTGGGTTCCGGCACTCCAAAATTACCCTTTTTCAGCTTATTCAGATCTTCCACCTTGTAAAAGCACATGTTTTTTTCCTCTGCCTCGGTTCTGGGAAGGAATAGCTGTTTCCCATCTGCCAGTATTCTTTGATTGAGCTCCCTGGTGTCCACCTCGGAGCGGATGGAACAATAGGACAGCAGGATCTCCGACCGCCTGTACCACTCGGAAGCCAGCAGTTTTTCCACAATGATCTGGGACGTCTCAAAACGCCATTTTTCCGCCAGGGCGTCTCTTGTCTCCAATGCCCGCCTTCGCACTTTTTCCTTACTGATCATGTTCTTTACATCCTCTTCTCTCACTAGCGTCTTAATTAGTATATTAATGCTTCTGTTTTTTTGTCAAGGGTGTGATGCTGCCATCCTTTTCCTGTATGGATACATTTGACAGCGTGGAACGCAGATTATTTCTCACCGACTCGATATACTCGGCACGAAGCAGCGCCTGCTCTGCCAGTTCTTCCTCTGTGATCGTCCCCTCTTTTTTCTTCTTATATAATTCATTGATCCTCTGGATCTTATTCTCGTCCATAGCCACCTCTTCTTTACAACAGTCCTGTGCTAATTTTTTCGTTCCAGATATTCTTTCAGATGAAAATGTTTGGTCCTGTGCGCCTTAAATACTGTTCCAAGCTCCTCTCCGTCGATAAGACGGATGATATTATCCATGTCTTCGCCATTGATGATCGCCATATCCGCCCCGGCATCGTTAGCGATACCCGCCGCATAGATCTTGGCGCTCATGCCGCCAGTCCCCAGTGTGGTAGAGGGACCCTTCGCCATCTCGATCATCTCGTCGCTGATGCTCTCCACGTAGGAGATCAGTTCTGCTTCCGGATTACGGTTGGGATCATCGGTATACATCCCGTCGATATCACTGAGCAGCACCAGAAGATCCGCCCCGGCAATCGCCGCCACCACCGCCGACAAAGAATCATTGTCACCAAAATCGATCTCATCTGTCGCCACAGTGTCATTCTCATTGACAATGGGAATCACCCCCAGATTCAGCAGCTCCTCAAAAGTATTTCTGGCATTGTGCCGGCTGTTATCATTGACAATGGTAAATTTGGTCATAAGGATCTGAGCAGTAAACTGGTTATACTCTGAAAACAATTTCTGGTAAATCGTCATCAGACGGCTCTGTCCGATGGCAGCACAGGCCTGTTTCAAGGAAATGCTGTCCGGCTTTTTACTCAGCCCCAGCGCCTTTCTTCCCACACCGATGGCTCCGGAAGATACAACGATAATATCCTTTCCCTGATTATGTAGATCTGTCAGGATCCGGATAAAGCGCTCCAGCTTCACCAGATCCAGCCCTCCTGTCTCCTCATGGGTGATCGTCGAAGTCCCCACTTTAAAAACGATCCTTTTTTTATCTTTAAAATGACTTCTCATAATTGCTGGTTATTCCTTTCACTTACAATCTGCAGCGCCACCCGCAGCCCGTCCATGGCTGCTGACATGATTCCCCCGGCGTAGCCGGCTCCCTCCCCACAGGGATAGATCCCCTTCCGGTTCTCCGACTCAAATTCACTGTTCCGGAGAATGCGCACCGGTGAAGAAGTTCTCGTCTCAGTGCCGAGGACCAGGGTTTCCTCTGCGTCAAAGTCTGTTATCTTCTGTCCAAACCGCCTCATACCTTCCATAATACCATTTGATATATAGGAGGGCAATATTTTTTTCACATCTGCTGGCACAAATTTTCCCTTAGTCATCGGTAAACTGTGATCCAGCTCCGTCGTGGGCACTCCTTTTACAAAATCTCCGTACCGCTGAACCGGGATCATCCCCCTGCCTGTCTGCCAGGTTTTCTCCTCCAGCCTCCGCTGGAATGCAACCCCCGCCAGCACGTCATCGCTGCCGAAATCCCGTCGGTCCACCGTCACCACGATAGCGCTGTTGGCATGGGCAGAATCCCTGGCGTGGTCACTCATACCATTGACCACCGTACCGCCTGGCTCCGTGGAAGCATTTACCACATACCCGCCAGGAC
The DNA here is from genome assembly GCA_947246475.1 of uncultured Roseburia sp. Taxonomy (GTDB): domain Bacteria; phylum Bacillota; class Clostridia; order Lachnospirales; family Lachnospiraceae; genus Eubacterium_F. The sequence goes on along the minus strand of CAMXSH010000002.1, from coordinate 34,234 downwards.
ACATACAAAAACTATAGACCCCTCTGCCATCCGAAGTCTTTCCTGTCAGTTTATAATCCGCCGCAGGAAGCCTGGGATCCTCCACACCGTACTGCATCTTATTGATGCTCTGCTGCGGATGCTCCACCCGCACCCCCACCGCGAAGGGCTTCTGCTCCATGACTGTCCCGTCCTCATACAGCATGGAAAAGGTATCCCTGGCGCTGTGACCGATAGCAAGCACACATTTTTCACAGGGGATCTCTTCCGTCTCTCCCCTTTCATTTTCCACTACGACAGCCCTCAGCTGCTTTTGCCCTGGTCCGCTCTCTTCTTCCACATACCGAAATCCTGTCAGTTTAGTGTGAAACTGGTAAGTTCCCCCTGACTGACGGATGGTCTCCCCCATAGACTGGATCACACCTCTCAGCTCGTCCGTACCGATATGGGGCTTGGAAAGGTAACCGATCTCTTCCGGGGCGCCGTGCTGCATAAAGGTGTCCAGAATAAATTTCTTTTTCCCCGTTTTATCCTTGACACCGGTATTGAGCTTGCCATCGGAAAATGTTCCCGCTCCTCCCTCGCCAAAAGAAACATTTGTTTCTGGGTCAAGAATCCCATCCTTCCAGAAGGCAGATACTTTTCCCACCCGCTCCCACATGGGCGCTCCCCGTTCGATCAGCAGCGGTTTCCTGCCGCACAAGGCAAGATAGTAGCCACAGAGAAGTCCAGCAGGCCCCGTTCCCACGATCACCACCCGCTCCCCTGTCTCTTTTTTCAGTTTGGGCACCATATCCTCCAAAGAAGGCTGGGGAACATGCACAGAAAGATTTTTATCCTTCCGGTTTTTCTGTAACACCTTTTGTTCCTGGGCACACTCAAAAGCCACTGAATAACTGTAGTAAATCTGTGGCTTTTTCCTGGCATCCATGCTCTTTTTTAATATTTTGATCCATTTGATCTCCGACTCCCGGATCCGGAGAATTTCGGCTATCTTTTTCCGCAGTTCCTCGATGGAATCTCTGCGGTAGTCTATTTTACACTGGCTGTACTGTAACATATTTATCCTTTCTCATTGATTATATGCTGGCTGCAGATCGCAGCTGTGGCCCAGGCAAAGTGAAGATTATAGCCCCCGCAGATGCCATCCACATCCTGAAGTTCTCCTAGCAGATAGAGACCACGGTGAAGCAGAGATTCCATAGTATCCACGCAGATCTCTTCCGTTGCCACTCCTCCGGCGCTGACCTGGGCTTTCTCCAGTCCGAAAGTATCTGATACAGAGACCTTATATTCCTTCAGCACTGCTGACAGCCTGTCCAGCTCTTTTTCCTTTGAAAGTACCGGGATCCATTTTTTATTCACGATACCAGACAGTCTGTGGGTACCATGCCGTATCAGCCACTCCTCTAACTGGCTTTTGGTCATCTGCGGTACAAAGTCGATCTTCCCCGTCACTCTTTTTCCCTGTTCCATCGCCCCCGCGGCAAGCCGGCACAGCTGAAAGACCGGAATCCCGGATATTCCATCCTTTACGATCTGTATCTCTCCGCATTCTTCCCCCAGCAGCAAGTCATCCGCATAAAGAGAAATCTTTCCCTGCATTCTTATCCCAGCGAGCTGTTTCCACTCACCGCCCTCCGCCTTTAATCCAGTCAGCCCTGGAAGTACCGGCGTCACGCGGTGCCCCATGCTGCGGCAGAGTTTATAACCGCTTCCGTCTCCCCCCAGGGGACCGTTTGCCCTGCCACCGGATGCAAGGATCAGACTGCGGCACTGGTATGTGACTCCGCCGCCACATCGCAGTTCATATGTCCCTTCTTTTTTATGTATGATCTTAGCTGCTTTTGTACGATAGGAAAAAACAACACCTGACTCCAGGCACGCCCTCACCAGAAGCTCCCTCACCGTCGCCGCCTGGCCATTGTAGGGATAACAATATCCGTCTTTTTCCCTGGTGAGTATCCCCAGCTCTCCAAACAGGGCGATGGCTTCATCCGGACCAAACCGTTTTAGTATCTGCTCCACGTACCCCCGGTCTCCGTAATAACATTCCGATGACATGTTCCGGTTGGTATAATTGCACCGTCCGTTTCCAGTGGCGGCAAGCTTTTTCCCCGCAGTCTCATTCTTATCCAGAATACAGACATCCCTTCCCTGCCTGCCAAGCAGATAACCGCAAATCAGTCCCGCCGCACCGGCTCCGACAATGATGATCTCATAGCATTCCATCCTGTTCCTCCCCTGTGCTCTCCGAAGGCAAAATACCTTTTTACCACAACATCAATATATTAGTATACCACATCTGTCTCCAATTAACTAGACAAATTCTCAAGCACCGAATATAATTCCCTCTCGTCCTCTACAAAAAATCCCTCTCTCAGTTTCTCCAGCTCTGACTCTGGCAGAACCTCTTCCTGAATTCCTGTATATTCATATGGCGTCACCTGGTCATTGTGAAAAATGACTACTTCCTGGTCCTGGAGCTTAATATAAAACCCGGTCTCTTCCTCTGCTCCCAGATAATTTTCCCGGATCACTACCTTATCCTTGGAAAAAGAGATCAGTTCCACACTATCCGGCGCTTCTGGAATCGCCGCCTCCTGAAGTTTCTGGTTATATTCTATAATATAATTCTCCAGTTCCTCCCTTGTCTTCCCGGCAATCTTCGCCGGCACTGTCCCTTCTTCTTTCGTTACTACACCAGTCGTACCATCGTAATTTTCAACCACATATTTCATAGAGGAATTGACCCGGATCTCCTTAACAGTGTCCACCGGGTGGGTATCCTGTTTGACCACTTCTTCCTGTCCCCTGTCATAAGAGCGGTAGCTCAGAAAATAGATCAGGGTAAATACGGTCCCGATAATAAAAAAACTGCTCATAAACAGGTATCTCTTTTTCATGTCATTGCCTCCAGGAAAAGTTTTACCTATAGTATGAACAGTTTTTTGATATTTTATACAGACGCTGAATAACCAGCTCCACTGCACTGTTGCTGAATAACTTAGATTTCAGCCAGCTCAATGGCTTGAATTCTAATTCATCACACGACCGATCTTAACCGGTTTTCTGTAATATGCATTGGAAATCTTGATGCCATCGCTTGGGTTACTTGCGTGGATTACCAGACCACTTCCAATATACATCGCCACATGGTTGATCCTGCTGCCGTTGCTGTAGAAGAACAAATCTCCCGGCTTCGGTGAGGATACGCTTCTTGTCACACCTGCCTGTGCCGCCGCGTTATGAGGAAGGGAATGTCCATATTTACGATAAAGACTCATGGTAAATCCAGAGCAGTCCGTACCACCTGTCAGACTGGAACCACCCCATACATACCGGTTTCCAAGGAACTGTTTGGCATACTCTGCAATGGATGCCTGACTGGAGGAAACTCCGTCAGAACCGCCGGCAGAAACCGTTCCCACCTTCACTGCACGCTTCAGGGAATACTGTTCTGTAACATATTCTTTCGCCACAAAGGCATGCTCATCATCTACGGTAATACAAATCCAGTTATCCAGATCTGCCTGGATCGCCTCCATGCCCCCGGCACGCTCGATGGCCTCTTTGGATATCTTTTGCTGTTTGATCATCTTATTGACAAAATCCATCGTCAGATGTTTCTTTCGGATTACAAATTCTTCCTCTTCAGATACTACAGAATAAATCGGGGCATTGGTGGTCGGAAGGGCACGAACCCGGAGAGAGTTAGTGTTGATCTCCACACACTCACGTCCTACCTTTGTCGCCAGTTCCTCTGCTTTGGTATCGGTTACGATATAACTGGACTTCACCCAGCCATCTACTTTACCAGACACAATCTTTGCCCAGCCTTTTTTAATCTTATAAATATGGCATCCCGCATTCTTTGTCATCTTACCGACAATCTTTGCACTCTCGGATGGTTTTTTTCTTACATTCAAGTAAGTATCTACCTTGCTGGCAATACCCAGACGGTCATAATTCAGATTCAATTTTACATGTCCATCGTTATCATCTTCAGGCTGTGGTGCCGGTGTCACTTCCGGCTGAGCCGGCATCTGCTCTGGTGCAGGCCCTGTCTCTGCGGATGCCTCTTGTACAACTCCGCTTGCCACACTCTGACAATATTCATCTACTACTACATTGGCTCCGGCTATCTGCTGCTCTGTCGCAATAAATGCTGCCTTTACAGGAATCGAAATCAGTCCTGCTGCCAGCACTCCTGCCACTGCAAACTTCACATATCGCTTATTTAATACTTTCATGGTATACGACCCTCTCCATATATTTGTATATTGCATGTTTTATTTATTACAATTTTGTTACATTTGTATAATCAGATTATAACAACATACAAATATATTGTCAAGGGGCGGTTAAAATATTTCAAGAATTTAACAATTTTTTTATTTTTTTGCTCACTTGATCCAGTGATTTCTGATCTACTTTCACAACATTTAATTTAGCGTCAGGGTACTCTGCTAAAGTTTCCAAAGTTTCCAATACAAATTTTCCCTTTATTGTGGCAGTTTCCATCTCCCACTCAACCTTCTCTTCCTTCTGCCAGCGCATCAGCGATAAGATTTCCCCTGCTTTCATATCAGTCCTGACATTCTTTTTACACAACTTGTACAATGCATTAATATCCATTTCCAGCAGATTTTTTTTCATGACCTGTTTAAAAATAGCTTTTAACATTTGCTGATGGTTCTTATTTCTCTGCTCCATGCCCCTCAAATGATGATATTCTCTGACAAAGGTAAGTGCTTCTTTTCCATTTACATGATTTATCCCCTTTTGGAAACTCGTCTTCCAGTCCGTTTTAAAACTTCGATCCGCTTCTACATCCACCCCTCCGATGGCGTCGATCAGCTTCCTGAAACCGGACATGTTAAGCTGTATATAATAGTCAATCTTTGTATCCAGCAGCTCTTCCGCTCCCTGGAGCAGAGATTTGTTGCCATAAACGGGAAGGTGAGAAAATTTGGTTTTCTGCTTCTCTTCATTGGATGATGCAGCGGGAAGACTTACATAAAGATCCCGCGGTATCCCCGTGATCAAAAGTTTCTTTTCAGACGGATTTACCGTAACAAGCAGATTCAGATCACTTCTCGGGCTTCGGCCTTTTTCTCCATAGGTACCCAGACCGCTGATGAATACCTGAAACGTTTTTTTTGTGATCGCATCCCCTTTTTCCCTAACACTCTCCTTTGCGGTCTTTTCCACTGAAGTTTTATTTTGGACTGCCCCGATGGCAACACTCATTCCCACCAGACTCACGATTACCAAAAGCAGGGAAACCGCAGCTAAAATCAATTTTTCTTTTTTCATTCTTTTTGCCTCCTTTTTAATATTTAAACCTTTTATTGATTGCTACAAGTTAATATTACCCTGTCTTTATATGAGAAACTTCATCAACATATCAGAGAGTTGTAAAAGTCACAAAAATTTCGGTTCCCTTTCCTGGCTCGCTCTCCACCCGGATCTCTCCCCGGTGCAGCTGGATGATCTCCGCACAGAGGGCCAGTCCCAATCCGCTTCCCCCCCGTTCTCTGCTCCTCGCCTTGTCAACCCGGTAAAAAGGTTCCAGGATCTTTTCCAGTTCTCCGGCCTCCATCCCTATCCCATCATCCAGGATGCGTAACTGTCCCTCTTCCCAAAGAATTCGGATCTTTCCTCCTTCTTCACAGGCACGAACCGCATTTTCCAGTAAATTCCGCACCAGACAGACGAGAAGTTCTGGAACACCCTGGATCGTGAAATCTGTACCTGACATATCCACCACGAGTTTTTTTTCCTCCAGCAATGGAAGACAGCTGTCATAAGCTTCCTTTACACAGTCTCCCAGGTTTGTCTCCTTAAATTCCAGTTCTTCTCCCCTCACTCTTGCCAGCAGCAGAAGCTGGTGTGTCATCTGCTGCATCCTGCCGCTCTCTTTCTTTATATAATGCAGCGCCTGGTACTGTTTCTCCTGGTCTGCCCTTCCCCGCAGCAAAAATTCCGAATAGCCGCCAATGGACGTCAGCGGTGTCCGCAGTTCATGGGCCAGATTAGCCACAAACCGCTGCTGGGATTCGATCCTATTATGTACTGCCTCCGTCATTACATTGAAATCCTTTCCCAGTTCTGCAATCTCATCCTTTCCCTTGATCCGGATGCGCTCGTAATTGCCCGCCGCCACTTCCCTTGTTATCTGCGACAACTGATGTAATGGCCTCGTGAGCCTGCGCAGGATCATGTAAAGAGCAGTGGCCAGCACCAGGGAGAGCACACCGCTTAAGATGAGAAAAATATATTTTAGCTTGTCCCAGAGGGCAGACGATTCTGTCAGTTTCTTTGTCGTTATGAGACGATAGTCATCCTTGCCTGTTTCAAAGGAAACGATTAGGCAAGCCGTCTGGATCCCATCTTTCCGCTGAATGGTTATGGTATTGTTCTCTCTTCCGTCAGGCAGAGACTGTCCCTCACCGGGAAACACACAGATTCCATTCTGCCACAATTCAAAGTTCAAACCATTTTTTAAAAATATTTTTTCATAATCCTGCATAACAAGCTCTAACATCGTTTTCCCTGGCGTTTTTTCGCCAAAAGCAGAAATATCTTCTGCCAGCGCCCGCTCAATCACCTGGTTCTCTCCAATGATCCGCTTTTTTTCTTCCTGCAGGTTGCCGTGATAGGCTACCCGGAACACTATATATATTCCTAGATTTAAAAATACGAGAAACAGGAGCAGCACGGTAAAATATATCTTCTTCCAGAATTTCATTCTTATCCCTCACATTTCCAGACATGCCGCCACAGGTGGCACAAATAATTTGTGAAAAGCGTGTGACCCTGTGCTTCGCACAGGCACATTCGTACTTCGCTTCGCTCGTACTCATGATGTCCGTCGCTCAAATGTCAGTGGACAAGCAAGCTTGCCACTGCCGCTCTCGCGACTTTAGTCACATTTCCTCTAACCGGTATCCTACCTTATATACCGTCTTGATCGCTTTTTCCAGCCCTAATTTCTGGCGGAGTTTTTGTATATGTACATCCACCGTCCTCGTATCCCCCTCATAGTCAAACCCCCATGCCAGCTCCAGAAGCTTTTCTCTGGACAGGGCTATATTCCGGTTCCTCACCAATGCCTCAAACAATTCATACTCCTGTGGTGTCAATTCCACTTCCACACCCTTGCGGCAGACAACCCGGCTCGTCATATCAATCCTCACATCTCCGAAGCGTATTCCGCTTTCATCCGTCCCATTTCTCCTGAGAATGACATGGATCCGGGCAAGCAGTTCCACTATTTCAAATGGTTTCACCAGGTAATCTTCGGCTCCTGCCTGAAATCCTTTCATTTTATCTTGTATCTCATCCTTCGCTGTCACAAACATCACCGGCGTCCCGCTGCAATATTCTGCCAGCCGGAAACCGTCGATGCCAGGAAGCATGACATCCAGCAGTATCAGATCGAACTGCTGTCTTTCCAACATCCGCTTTGCCTCCCAGCCATCCGCCGCCGAACTGGAACTGTGGCCTACCAGCTCCAGATTCCAGCAGATGAGATTACGGATGGTTTCCTCATCCTCTACCACCAATATGCGTGCCATAACTAAATCCTCCTCTTCGCCCGGCGCTGCCGCCACCGGGCTATGGTAGTATTTTATGATGTTGTGGTCAAAAAGCATTTTGCCCCCAACAAATGGTGCATAAGCCTCACTCCGAAATCTTCGATTTCTCCGTGTTCGTTACACTCACATAGACTTTTTGCGAACACGATCTGCCTACAAGCAGGCATCGTATTCTTAAAAGTCTGCGTTCATGCTTATGCGTTCATTTTACCACATAAATGTTAGGAAGTTGTTAAAATGTCCTGGTCAGTATCCGGCTGTTTTCGATAAAATCTTCTACGGTGTGAAAGCCCAGCCGCTGGATGAGGTCGAGGACATAGGGATTTTCTCCCGGCGTACGGTATTTTGCCTGATCGGCATATTCATTTACCAGTTCTGTCGTCTTATCGATCTCCATAATTCGTTTCGGTCCCCCGACACATCCGCCGGGACACGCCATTCCCTCAAAGAAATTCCCCTCCACATGTCCATCAAGTATTTTCTGCAGCATTTCTTTACACTCAGCGACACCGCAGGCACATACCGGTTTCAGATCATATTTTTCATCGAGGCTCGCCAGACTTTCCTTCACGGCCTGACTCACCCCTCCAGTTCTCGCATACAGTCTTCCTGCTGCTGCGGAATGCTCATTTTCATCTTCTTCCATTTTAGAAAAATCTACTTCCAGCGCCGCAAAAATGTCCTGTAGTTCCTGAAAGGTCAGTACGCAGTCAATATCTCCCACCAGATCCGGCTCCCTGATCTCCGCTTTTTTTGCCAGACAGGGTCCCACAAATATCGTTTTACATCCCCGGTGAAGTTCTTTGGCAATCCTGCCGCAGGCGATCATCGGTGAGACAGCCGGTGGAAGATGCCCCGCAATCTTCTCAAACTCCTTGCGGATCATGGAGATCCAGATGGGACAGCAGCAACTGGTCAACTGAAACCCTTCTTTGTGATCCATATTTTCGCAGAACTCCAGGGATTCTTTCAGCGTAAGAATATCTGCAAATGCCGCCACCTCGATCATCCCGGCAAAGCCCATACCTTTCAGGGCACTGCGGATCTTTCCCGGCGTCGCATCCTCTCCAAATTGGCCAATATAGGCTGGCGCCATCATCGCATACACCGGCTCCTCTGAACTTTTTAAGATCTCCACCACTTTTACCGCATCGTGGCTGAAGGTAAGATTTTTATTCTGGCACGCCTCGATGCACTGGGCACATCCGGTACAGTTTTCCGCGTTCATCGTCACCTTCCCGTCCCTGACTTCCAGTGCCCGGAACATACACGCCGTGACGCACTGGGCGTCCTCACAGTCACAGGGCTCGTTTTTCCAGACCAGGGGATATTTGTCCGGATGGAACAGGCAATCCAGTTTTCTCCTGGAGACATTTTCTGATATGGACCTTCCCCACAGACGATCCTTTAGTACTTTCCGGTATAATTCTTCAAAGGTCATGTTCACTTCCTCCATTATTATCTCTTTGTAATCAGTATGGAGAAAATCTCAGGGTTTATTCACATCGCATGCTACAGGAAAGTGATGTGCAAGAGGCAGCCGAGATTCTTCCAGCAATTGAATCCCTCTTAACACTCATACATTACTTATAAAAAACAGAACTGGGTGTTTATATACACTCTGGTTGTGAAAGAATATGTTGATCCTGATTTAGTCATGTAGATTGCAAGTCATATAATAATTTGTTTTTAAGCCGCAATAAAATTGTTTGGTCTGCTCTCAATTTAAACTTTAAATTATTATCTTCATAAGTGCCCCCTATTTGACCACTTAAATAAAGTTCTCTTATATTTTCAAAATATACTTTTATATATGCATCACTTTCGCAATCTTCTATTGTAAATTCACCACTAAGATCGTTCATTATTTTACTAATTCTTTTAACATAAGCTATAAGTTTGTCTTCTGGAATACAAAAATTGCACTTTCCAGAATACCCTGATGTCAAAATGTATATTTCATAAGTAAAATATTTTTCGACCTTATAAAGAAATTCAACTAAAAACGTTTTATTTTGATCTTGAAAAATCACATTACTACACATAAATTTTCTTCTCCTATTTAAATTTGAAACCATCAAAAGTCCTTTCAAACAATTATCATAGAAAAACTTAATTACAGAGAAATTTTCAAACCAGATCATTTTTCTTTCATTTGTCAACGGGTCCAACTTTGATTGATTGTAATCCTGTCTACGATTTCTTGTGAAAGATTACACATCTCCACTGTAATAGTGCGCTGTTGTCAAATTTCTCTGCCAGATATTCCGTCAGTTTTCTTCCAGATGCCCATGCCCCCATGCCAGGACCAATCTATAACCACAGCCCTTTTTGATTTTCTTTTTAATCTTCATATCCCTTTCCTTCCTTTGACGTTTTTCTACATTATAAGGGATGCCCATAGTAAATACCAGATTTTTCCCCTAATTTCCATAACTTCGTTCGCCATTTATCGCCATTTGTGACAAAGACGGAGATGGGGACTTTGGACCCGCGGTTTTCAATTTATATCTGTCATCCCCACCAAAAAAGGTCCCGGTCAAATAAACCGAAACCTTTTATCATTACATGAAATCAAATAATGATACACACCAGTCCGCCATTGGAATCATTGACTACTTTCTGTATCGTATCCTGAAGTTTTACCTGGCTCTCCTCTGTCAGCCTGTTGACCTTATTCATGATGCCATCATCCACCAGCTGCCGTATCGTTTTTCCGAAAATGTTCGTGTCAAAAATTCCGTCGGGATTTTCTTTGCTGTTCATCTCAATATATTCAATAAGATCTTTCGCCTGCTCTTCGCTGCCTACGATGGGCGCAATCTCTGTCTCTATATTTGCCTGGATCAGATGCAGGGACGGGCAGACCGCCTTGATTTTCACTCCATATTTGTTCCCATGTTTGATCAGTTCTGGTTCTGCGATCTCAATCTCTTCCATTGTCGGGGTAACGATTCCATACCCCCGCCCTTTTACCTGTTCGCACGCAGTTCCAATGGATTCGTATTCCGCCCGTTTTCCTGCCAGTTCCTTCAAGGTAGCAATCAGCTCATATTCTCCTGTGATGGGGGTTCCGATCATGTCGCTGAGAATCTCATAATAGTAGTGTTCCTCAAATTCCACTGAGATATTGACCTGGCCGTTTTCCATCTGCTTATCCTGGATATAAACTCCCTTGATATAATCGGCCTCCAGATTCAGACGGTCTTTGGTCACATCTTTCATAAGCCGCATATTCATGAGCATTTCCCGGCACTGCTCCAAAAGATCCTTTTTCAGCCAGTGGTCCCTGTCCAGAAACTCTACCCATTTGGGAAGAAAGAAATTAATCCTTCCAATGGGGAAGTCCGATAAAATTGTTTCCATGATCAGATATACATCCTCCTTTTTCAGCCTTTTACAATCCAAGGGCAAGACACTCATGTTATATTTCTGCTGCATCTCCTCGGCCAGGCTTTTGGCAGACTCAGAGTGGGGATTTACCGTGTTCAAGATAATCATTGTCGGCTTTCCAGTCTTCCTGCATTCTTCAACAGTCTTTTCCTCTCCTTCTACATACTGTTCTCTGGAGAGGTCCGTAAAACTTCCATCTGTGGTAACAACGATACCAATATTTGAATGTTCTTCGATGACTTTCCTTGTACCCAGTTCTGCCGCCTTCGTAAAAGGTATTTCCTGGGCTGACCAGGGTGTCTTCACCATCCGCTCTTTTCCATCTTCCATATAGCCGGCGGCATCCTTCACGACAAAGCCTACACAGTCGATCAAACGGATCTTACAGGCGGCGCCGCTCGGCAGCGTAAGCGCTGCTCCATCTTTCGGAATAAATTTGGGCTCTGTCGTCATGATCGTCTTACCATCCGAAGATTGGGGAAGCTCGTCGACGGTTCTCTGCCTCTCTCCTTCGTCCATCAGCTCTGGTATGACCATGATCTCCATGAAATTTTTAATAAATGTGCTTTTTCCGGTTCTCACAGGACCAACGACTCCCAGATATATTTCTCCTCCGGTTCTTTTGTTTATATCTTCGTACACATTATATCCACTGTCCATAAAAAAACCCCCTTGCTAAACTGTTAAAGTATATGCAGGGGGATCTTTTGATATGTCATAAACTTATTTTACTTTTATGGTCTTCACTGCTTTTTTACCTGAACTTGATGTTACTGTGATCTTAACCTTTCCTTTCTTTTTCGCCTTCAGATAACCATAGGCATCGATCTGAGCTATGTTTGGCTTATTGCTTGAGAAAGAAAGTGTGTCTGTAGACTTGGCTGATTTGAGACTGACTGTCAGCTTCACTGTCTTTTTCCTTTTCACAGTCTTTGGCGCCTTGATTTTTACTTTCTTCGCCTTAACCTCTTTCTTGGATACCACAATCTTTACAGAGATCTTTTTTCCTGAATCTGCCTGAATCGTTATTTTGGCAGATCCCTTTTTCTTTGCAGTAACAACACCACTTGATGTCACAGTTGCCACCTTCGGCTTACTGGATTTATACATCAGCTTATCTGTAGTATTTTCCGGTGCCAGTCTGGTATTCAGCGTCACGCTCTTACCTTTTGCCAGATAAACGGTCTTAGTACTTGGACGATTCAGCAGCAATGTGATCTTATTCGCCGGCTGCTTGACTGTCACACGGCAGGCTGCCGTTTTTCCGGTATTGGATCTCACATTAATATCAACCCTTCCCGGCGCCACAGCCCGGATCACACCATTGGCATCCACTATTGCAGTCTTCGGATCACCAGAAGAATATGTATAAGTCATTTCTTCATTCGAGTTCGCTGGCACTTTCTGTGGATTCAGCTTGTGGGTTTTTCCTACATTCAAAGTTACTTCTTTTTCTACTGTGATGGAATTTGTTTTCTGAATCACGTTGACCACAACAGAAGCACGTACACCGGAAGAAGCTGTACCTGTCAGTTCCGCTGTTCCCACCGCCAGAGCCTTGACCGTCACACTCCGGTCCGTTCCTTGAGTAACCTGTAAAACCCCTTCATTGCTGCTCATCCATTCAATCGTATCTGTGGTATCCGATGGAGATACAAAGAATCCTTTCGTGGCATCCGTCTTCGTCGTCCTCGCAAAGCTCATACTTCTGCCCACTTCCAATGTCACATTTCCATCCAGAATGCGCAGTTCTTTTAACGGAGCATTTACTGTAACTTTAAAGGCTTCCGACCTGACGCTGTCTTTTTCTGCGGATGCAGCTACGATGGTCGCCTCTCCTCTTGCTAGTCCTGTCACCTTTCCCTCTTCATCTACCGAAACACAATTTTTCCCAGAAGCTACACTCCATGTCACTGCCTGGGACGCCACCTTCGGAGCAACCGCTGCTGACAGCTGTATGCTCTCGCCAACATTCACCTCATTAGCGCCGGTTACCGTCACAGAGAATGGGGTATAATTATTTTCTCTCGATACCTGCAGGGTAAACTGCATTTTTGTTCCACTCGCCTGCCCTTTGACCGTAATCACTGCCGTTCCTTCGCCTACTGCCCGGAAAGTTCCATCTGGACTGACTGTGACTACATTTTCATCAGAAGATTCAATTACAGCCTTCTCTCCATAGATTCCCAGCAGACTGTCATCGTACTCCGTCTTTCCGTAATCCATCCCTATACTAATCTTATCACTGTCACCCACGGATAGTCCAAAGACAGCATTATTGGAAATATTAGTATCCAACAGGCTTCCATCGGTTGTACAGCTTAAGCCTCCGGCTGCCACTGGGATCTGACCAGTCACAACAATCTTGTCATTAACCGATCCGGAATTTACCATAACCGTTGCATCTCCTGGCTTTTTACATTTCACAAGGGCCGTTGCCACACCGCTCCCTGGCTCATACTGCATATCACTGATCTCAGCCACTTCGTTATCTGTTGAGGACCAGGACACTTGATCGGTAGTTTCCACAGGATCGATCTTTGCCGTCAGCCTGATTCCATTCGCAGCTGCAGAACTTTTTACCGGGATGTATAATGCTTTTTTGCCAGTGGTCTCATCATACATGGATGGATTTCCTTTCACCGTAATATCCTCACTTGCAGATACAGAAACACTCTGGGTCGGCACATCCTGCACAGATACCCGGTAAGTAAAGGTATGGCTGCTGGTCCAAGCTGTATTTTTTGCATTTGCGTATTTAAATCCTGCCCCGGCCTCGATCTTAACGGTCACCGGATCTTTCAGATATCCTTCCCCATGAAGCACGAAAGAATATGGTTCTTTTGACATATCAAATTCCGCCCGGATTCCCTGGGCAGATTTTCCGAGAATATCTGTCTCCGTGGATCCGTCTACGATCACCACTTTTACAGAACCATTTAATACATCCTTATTAAATGCATTGATTGGAAGCCTGACGCTGTCATGGACTGGTATCACTACCTCATCATTTTCCTTATATGACAGACTAAGAGTAGGATCCGCCTGCTGTTTTATATTTTCCCTGTCTTTGGTAACCTTACCAAATGCTCCACTGATGGCTGTCCCTTTTATCGAAGCGCTCGCTGGTATACTTATGGTAGAAAGGCTTACTGTATCCTTGAGAACATTCTGCTCCACACTCTGTACCTTATCCCCAAATGAAACATTTTTCAGATACGAACACTGGTCAAACAAACCATCGGAAACTTTAACCAATGGTGAGTTGGTAAGCTGTACGTCCGTTACATTGCTCTGACGGAAAGCGGAGTTCCCGATATTCTCCAGATTTTTCGCCGCTGAAAAATCAAGTTTTCTCAAACCGGTCTTTTCCCTTCTCTTTCCGTATTTTTCATAATTCCAATAATAGGTATACTTTAGTTCCTGGTCTTCTTTTATGATCGTCTCCCTCTTACAATCTGCATCGCTGGTATTGCGAACTGCACACTGTGCAAAGGCACTGTTGCCGATGGTGGTAAGACTTGTAGGAAATTTCATCGTCTCAAGAGAATAACATTCCATAAAAGCATTATTTCCAATACTCTCCAGGCTGGTTCCTAACGCACTGGTACTGCTCTCCTTAAAGTACAGGTTATAGCATCTCTGGAATGCACCGTCCCCGATCTTTTTCATTCCCTCCGGAATATAGACCGTGCGGAGCCCATAATAATCATAGTATTTGCTGCCATTTGGTGAAGTGATCTCTTTGGCTGCTCCACTGAATGTATTCTGCTTTATTTCTGTCAGATTCTCAGAAAGTGTAACTTTATTCAGACTAAAGCATTTCTCAAAGGCACTGGCGCCAAGACTGTCCTCCCGCATGGAATCTGGCAGACTGACATCTCTGACACCAAATACATACGTCATATCAATGCGGCAGGATTCTCCCGGAAGAGATACATGTTCGATCTCAGAATTTACTACCGCCCGGATCCAGCACTCTCTTTTACCAGCAGCACTCTGAAGAGAGATCACACTGCCCGCATTGCTCTGTGAACAGTAAAATGTATCTGTCAGCGTTTCATCATACTTAGAATAAAACCTGTCTTTATATGCTTGGGTATCTGTCTCATATTCGTCCTTATATATCTCTATCTGCTTATCGGTAGAATCCTTCTCTGAAGGCATAAGCATATCATCATCTACCCATGCCTTCTTGGCAACAATATAGAGTTCCATATAATCTGAACCTTCCAACTCTCCTTTTTCATTAAAAGTTCCTTCTGGAAGACTTCCTTTGGATAAGATATCTGTCTCATCTATGTATATATTTCTGCAGTAATCAGCAGCTCTTGCTGCGTTATCTGTATTGTCTTTATCATAGGCATTGTCATAATCAAAGATCATCAGCTGGGTAAGACCTGGTTCCGAAACAGTCTTAACCTTTTCTTTTAGGGCATAGGCCTTTACTCCGCTGACACGGATGGCATTTTCCACACTGCAGCCTGCAAATGCCCGGTCTCCAATAGATGCAAGCTTTGAACCAAACTGCAGCGTACCTTCTTTTTCCGCTGTACTGGTACCGATCGTAAAAAGTCTTGTCTGGTTCTCAAAGGCAGACTTGCCGATGGTCAAAAGATTATCTGGAAGGATCACCGTCTCCAGTCTTGCCCCCCGGGAAGCCAGATAAAATGCTTTATCTGGAATCTCCTTCACACCATTCCCAAGATCCGCCTTGCGCAGGGCATAGTTATCCGCAAATACGGATTCGCCCAGGGAAACTACTGAATCCGGAAGAATTACTTCCTCCAGCCCTGATGCAACCGCCGGCTCCTTGTATGCATTATTTACTTTATTATTATTTTCATCTTTCCAATATGCAACACAATTGGCAAATGCATACTCCTCAATTGTAGTTAGATTTTTCAGGTTTTTTAAAAATATTGTGGTTTTCAAACTTTCACAGTCGGCAAATGCATAGCTCCCGATCTTCTCTAATTTAGAATTTTCCGATAAATGTATGAGACTGCCATCGAGGTTATTACAGGCTTTAAATGTGTTTGCTTTAATCTCTGTCAGCGCATCTGGAAGAGTAATCTCCTCAATACTGCACTTATTGAAAGCCCCTGCGCCAATATTGGTACATTTCTCCGGGATTACAATAGAAGCCATCGTTGCCGCGCCAAAAGCCTGCTCCTCAATCGTCTCCAGAGATTCCGGCAGTTTAAGGCTTAGAATCTTTGAGACAGAGAACGAATACTGATTCAATTTTGTCAGTTTGCTGCAAGTGGACAGATCCATATCCCAGAGCCAGGCATTTGTGAAACAGTTGTCTCCCACATAAGTTATGTTGTCTGGAAGCTGGCTGGCAGATGGATTCTCTCCCTTTTCGATCACATAGAACCGGATGTTATATTCAGAAGCACCGGCTCCCTGAAACAGTCCATTGGACAAATACGCCAGATCATTGTGGAGTCCGACTTTTACTAACTTGACACACTGTTCAAAAGCATTGGCCCCCAGATTGGCTGCCGTTTTTATGGGAATTTTTATCTCCCCAAGGCTCTTACAGGCTGCAAATGCCCTGGTCCCCAGCTTCAGCTCCGGCTTAGAAGAATCATAGTCTGCAAATTTCACCGCTGTAACTGCCGCACAGCCGCTGAAAGCAGAAGCTCCAACCTCATTTATCTTCGTCAGGTCAACAATATTCTCTTCTCCCGTTCCGATCATCAGAGTAGCCAGATTGGAACAGGCATCAAAGGCATTATTTCCGATCTTCGTTACACCATCCGGGAGAACGACCTTCGTCATCTTACAAAATGCAAATTCATTCTCCGGAACCTCCGTAACACTGACTCCTGAAAGATCAAATTCTGACGCAGATCTCGCCCATCCAATTCCCTGGATATTTTTTACTGTCAATCCAGTAAAATCAATCTTCCCCGGATAATTTACCAGATACCTTCCATATACCTGCCCCGTATATGTGGTATTATTTCCATATTTTGCTACTACAGCTCCCGCATTCATTCCCGAAAGCTCCTGAATCACTGCTTCCGCAGCTGCAATCGCTGCTTCGTCCTCCTTTTTCTGAGCCACTTCCAGGTTCTTCTGGGCATTGGCAAGAATTGTATAAAAATTCCTGACCTCAGAATCCGGAACATGGCTGGCAGACAACATTTCCATGTCCCCCATACTTTCAGCCGTTGCGGCCTTTGCATCCCTTCCAGGGCTTACCGCTGTCTGCACACTTGTTATCACCAGTGCCAGGGCAAGCATAATGCTGGTCACACGCACCACAACGCTCATCTTCCCTTTTTTCTTCATCATTTAGTTTTCTCCTTTTTATGTAGCCCGGCGGCGCAAATCCGCGCAGTCGTACTGTTTCTAGTCGCCGTATATAATTTATTTTACATCTCTCTTCCAAATGATGTCAAGTAAAATGTATACAGAGAAAAACAGCTGCTTTGATACCATTCTGGTTTCAAAACAGCTGTCTTCGCTTTATTGATCAGTCTTTATTCAACAATCTTTGCATTTTCTCCTACAAAATCAATAACCTTGTTTGTAAGAAGTGTTACTTTATAATATCTTTCAATGGTGATCGCCTGTCCGTACAGATCTTCAAAATTCTTCTTAAGGTCTGCCTCCTCCTGGCCTGCCTGTTGTGCCACATTGGCAATCTCGGCTTTGATCTCATCATCTGTCACCGTGATGTTTTCTTTTGCGGCAATGGCCTCCGCTAGAATCTGGGTCTTGGCAATACTCTGGGCTGCCTTCAGCAGATTGTCATTGTACGTCGCCTCATCCATCTGCATTGTGGAAAGAAACGCCTTAAAATCGCTGTAACCATACTGTTTTGCTGTATATTTATAATATGCATCCAGCTGGGATTTACAGGATTCTACGAGAGTTTCCGGATATTTCTTAACCTCTGCTTTTTGTTCTACTTCTCCATAAGCAGTCTGTCCTGCGCTTTTTTTCTTATCTTCCAGCAGCTTATTCCGTGTACCCTCTTTATACTCCGCTACGGTTTTGTAATCTGTCTTTTCAGAAACGAGCTTATCATTTAGTTCTGGCAGCTTTGTCTCAGAAATATAATTCAGGGTGATCGTAAACACAGCAGGTTTTCCTGCCAGCTTTTTCGCCTCTTCATCCTGTCCATCCTTGCCGTAATCCTCCGGAAATGTTACGTTAATGTCTTTGGTCTGACCAACCTTCATACCGATAATGCCATCGTCAAACCCATCGATGTAACCAGAAGATCCAAGCATAATGGTCTGATCCGTCGCACTTCCATTGTCAAATGCTTCTCCGTCTACCTTACCAACATAATCGATATTTACTGTATCACCTTTTTTGCATTTTCCCTTTTTGATCTTATCTTCTGTAGAGTTATTTGCCAAAAAAGAATCAATCTCAGCCTGAAGATCCTCATCACTGATCTTACAGTCTACTTCTATCCCTTTATACTCTGGTACTGTCACACATTCCTCTGGATTGTATTCCTCGATCACGATGGCAGAACCACTCGCCACCGGCGCAGTAGTATCCTCTCCGGTAAACTTCGCCTTAATATCATTCCATGAACATCCTGTGAGCATCAGAGATGCTGCCAGAAATGCACTGATCACAACCGCTTTTCTCTTCACTTCTTTTTCCTCCTATCGCCCCTGTAAGGGTAGCGCAGCAGCTTCTGCTGTGCAGCTTAATTTCTTGGTTCGTATTCTGTCACTATGATGATCCCACAACCATAATAACAAAACCAATTTTAATTCTAACACATTTATTTGAAAAATAAAAGTGAAAGTTTTATGAACAAATAATGCCAGGATCAGTATCTTAGGATTGCGGAAGCACATAGCGCGGAACAATCCGTGTATCATTCATCCGGTCATCCTAATGCTGCTTTCATGCTTCGCACATACTCTCCTACTTTTTCCGCACACTCTCTTCCATATTCCCCCACAATGCGGACGATGGCACTCCCCACGATCACTCCATCCGATACCGCTGCCATGCTCTCCGCCTGTTCTGGTGTAGAGATACCAAAGCCCACGGCACAGGGAATGTCATTGACTTTCTTTACCTCGCGGACCATCTCTGCCACTCCCTGGCTGAGGCTGTCACGCACTCCCGTCACACCCAGGCTGGATACACAGTAAACAAATCCCTTTGCCTCGGCAGCGATCGCCTTGATCCGCTCCTTTGAGGTAGGGGCAATAAGGGAAATGACATCCAGATCATACCTGCGGAATATCTGATCAAGCTCTTCTTTTTCCTCAAATGGCATATCCGGTACAATCACACCAGCCATGCCAATTTCTCTGCAGCGTTTTGCAAATTTTTCGATGCCATATACAAAGATCACATTGATATAGGTCATAAATACCATAGGGACATAAAAACGTCCCTTATTTTTTTCCAGCATATCAAATATTTTGTCTGTCGTAGTTCCTGCTGACAGCGCCCTCTCGTCTGCCTGCTGAATCTCAACACCCTCTGCTACTGGGTCGGAAAAGGGAATCCCGATCTCTATGAGATCTGCCCCGTTTTCCTGCATGGCATAGAGAATCTTTTCGGTGGTCTCCAGATCTGGATCTCCTGCTGTGATAAATGGTATAAATGCTTTTTTATTCTGAAATGCTTCTTCTATTTTATTCATAAATATCAACCCCCCTGTATCTGGCGATCGCCGCCACATCTTTGTCACCTCTGCCTGAAATATTCACTACAATGATCTGGTCCTTTGCCATCGTGGGCGCCAGTTTCCTCGCATAAGCAAGAGCATGGGAGCTCTCGATGGCAGGGATGATCCCCTCTGTCCTGGACAGATATTCAAAAGCTGAGACCGCCTCTTCATCTGTAATCGGAACATATTCTGCCCTCTTCGTATCATGCAGGTATGCGTGCTCTGGTCCGATCCCCGGATAATCCAGCCCAGCAGAGATGGAATATACTGGCGCGATCTGACCGTATTCATCCTGGCAGAAATAAGACTTCATTCCATGGAAGACTCCCATGCTGCCATTGGCAATCGTAGCCGCATTTTTATCTGTATGCACACCGTGCCCCGCCGCCTCACAGCCGATCAGCCGCACCGTCTCATCCGGGATAAACTCATAAAAAGCCCCCATGGCATTGCTGCCGCCTCCTACGCAGGCAATGACCGCATCCGGCAGCTTTCCTTCTATCTGCATCAGCTGCTCTTTTATTTCTTTTCCGATGACGCTTTGAAAATCTCTTACGATCTCTGGAAATGGCGCCGGTCCCATTACCGATCCGATCACATAATGAGTGTCCTCAATGCGGTTCGTCCACTCTCTCAACGTCTCATTCACAGCATCCTTTAATGTCTGGGTGCCGCTGGTCACAGCGTGGACCTTCGCTCCTAAAAGCTCCATACGGAATACATTCAATGCCTGGCGCTCCGTATCCTCTTTTCCCATAAATACTTCGCATTCCATGCCAAGAAGCGCCGCGACGGTGGCTGTCGCCACCCCGTGCTGCCCGGCTCCTGTCTCAGCGATCAAACGGGTCTTTCCCATCTTCTTTGCCAGCAGCGCCTGCCCCAGTGCATTATTCAGCTTATGGGATCCGGTATGGTTCAGATCCTCCCGTTTCAGGTAGATCTTTGCACCGCCAAGTTCTTTTGTCATCCGGTCCGCAAAGTACAGAATCGACGGCCTCCCCACGTAATTTGCCAGTAATTCCTGAAATTCATGGACAAATTCCGGATCTTCCTTATATTTGTTATATGCTTCCTCCAGCTCGATCACAGCGTTCATCAGCGTCTCCGGTATATACTGTCCGCCATAAACACCAAAACGTCCTTTCGACATCTTCTAGTCCTCCCCTTCTACTGCGTCCGGTAAGAACGCACTGTTTCTATTAATTTTTTTATTTTTACTTTATCTTTTACTCCATTTGTCTCAACACCGCCGCTCACATCGACTCCGATACAGTGGCCTTTTGTTTCTGCCACAGACAGTGCCTGACAGACATTTTCGACATTCAGCCCTCCTGCCAGCAGATAGGAATGCTCCAATTCTTCCGGGATCAGTTCCCAGGAAAAAGTCTCCCCGGTGCCTCCATACTGCCCTCTGTGATACGTATCCAAAAGCAGATGGTCCACCGGCAGCTGGTCAGCCTGAAGGATATCCTCTGGATTTTTCACCCGTACCGCTTTGACCACAGGTGCCTTTGTCATACTGCGGAGCGTCCGGATATATCCTTCCGTCTCATCCCCATGCAGCTGTATCACATCAATAATCCCCCTACCAGCAAGTGCTGCTGCGGCTTCTACCGGCGCATTGACAAATACGCCAAATACTTGAATCCGCGGATCCAGCTGCCGTCTCAGGAGAGCGGCCTGATGTTCTGTCACTCTTCTTTCTGTATCCGCAAAGATAAATCCGGCATAATCCGGCATTGCCTCATGGAGATACAGGACATCCTTCTCTCTGCGGATACCACAAATCTTTACTTTCATTTACCCACATCCATTCCCCGCAGCTCTGCCAGTGTTTTTTTCTTATCGGCGCTGCGCATCAGCGTCTCACCGATCAAAATACCATTCACACCGCCTCGCTCCAGCGCCTTGATATCTTCTCTGGTGTGGATCCCGCTCTCTGCTATGAACAATATATCTTCTGGTATCCTTTCCCGAAGCCGCAGGCAATTCGTTATATCCACCTGAAATGTCTTCAGATCCCTGTTATTGACGCCTATGATCCGGGCTCCGGCATGGACTGCCCTGCGGATCTCTTCCTCATCATGGACTTCTACCAGCGCGGACAGTCCCAGGCTTTCACACAAACTGATCCCCTCCCTGAGTACCGTCTCCGGAAGAAGTGAGCAGATCAGCAGTACCGCACTGGCTCCGATCACCTTCGCCTCATAGATCATATATTCGTCGATGATAAAGTCTTTTCGCAGAAGTGGCAAATCCACGTTCCGATAGATTTCTTCCAGGTACTTGGTACTGCCCATAAAATAGTCCGGTTCCGTCAGTACAGATATATTGTCTGCCCCCGCTTCTTTATATTCTCTGGCAATATCCACATAAGGAAACTCTTCTGCTATGATCCCTTTCGACGGTGAAGCTTTCTTGATCTCACAGATAAATGCTGCCCTTCCGCTTTGCAGGGGGTTCTCAAAGGGAAATTCAGCCCTCACAGGCAGCGAGCGGGCCTTACGCTTCATCTCCTCCAGTGAAATCTTCTGTTTGCAGGCTTCCACTCGTTTTTTAGTGGCTGCCGCTATTTCATCTAAAATCATGTTCACCTCACTGTCTGCTGGCACTTATAAACTCTTCCATTTTAGCCAGCGCCTTACCGTAGTCTATCACCTCTGCTGCCTTTCCTACTCCCTCCTCCATCGTAATTCCTGGTGTACCAAGATATATCGACACGCCGGCATTTAAAAGAACAATGTCCCGCTTTGCCCCAGTTTCCTTTCCGGAAAGGATATCTCTTGTGATCTGGGCATTTTCCTCCGGTGCGCCCCCCACCAGTTCTTCCTTCTGACAAGGCTTCAAACCAAACTGTTCCGGAGTGATGTCAAAGGAAGTGAGTTTCCCCTCCCGGATCTCGCAGCAGTGGGTAGGGCCCGTCAACGTGATCTCATCCAGACCATCGCTTCCACACACCACCATACCGCGTTTTACCCCAAGATTGCTGAGCACCTCTGCCAGCTTTTCTACCAGCGACCGGTCATATACACCGAGAAGCTGTATCGCCGCCCCCGCCGGGTTAGTCAGCGGACCGAGAATATTAAAGATCGTTCTCTCCCCCATCCCTTTTCTGACCGGTCCCACATTTTTCATGGAAGAATGATGATACTGGGCAAATAAAAAACTCATCTTTGTGTTGTCTAGTACTTTCCGGTTTTTCTCCACATCGATCATAATATCCGCGCCAAGGCTTTCCAGTACATCTGCTGCCCCGCTTTTACTGGAAACACTGCGGTTCCCATGTTTTGCTACCGGAATGCCGGCAGCTGCGATCACAAATGCCGCCGTAGTGGAAATATTGAACGTTCCCGCCTCATCTCCGCCGGTTCCCACGATCTCCAGTACTTCGCAGGCAGGCTCAAGTTTTGCCGCCATATCCCGCATCACCTGCGCTGATGCTGTGATCTCCGTGATCGTCTCTCCCTTCATCCGCAGTGCTGTCAGGTAAGACGCCATCTGTATGTCAGTAGCCTCTCCTGACATAATTTCTTTCATTACCTCTTTCGCCATATCATAATTTATATCTCTTCCATTTATCACTTCATGCAATGCCTCTTTGATCATATCCGTCACCCATCCTTTCTCCTGCCTTCCTGGAAAATGCGTTCATTTTCAAAAAATTCTCTATTATCACTTTGCCATCCGGTGTCAAAATCGACTCCGGATGAAACTGAAGCCCATACAATGGGTATTCCCGGTGTCTCACCGCCATCACTTCGTTCCTGTCGTCCACCGATATAACTTTCAGCTCCCTGGGAATCGTATCCCTGTCTGCGATCAGGGAGTGATACCTCGCCACATCGATCCGCTCAGGAAGCCCTCTAAAAAGGGCATCGGTATGCTCGATCCAGACATTACTTTTTTTCCCATGCATCAGCTGTCCGGCATAGCAGATCTTCGCGCCAAATACTTCACAGATCCCTTGATGTCCCAGACATACGCCAAGGATTGGAACAATTCCTTTTAATTTTCGCACCACTTCCTCGCACACCCCTGCATCTTTTGGGTGCCCCGGTCCCGGTGAAAGGATAATATGGGAAGGTTCCCATTTTTTTATTTCCTCCACCCTGCATTCATCGCTGCGCACCACCCGGATGTCCGGATCCAGTTCTCCCACAAGCTGCACCAGATTGTAAGAAAAGCTGTCGTAATTATCGATCAATAATACCATGTGTCTCTCCTTTCCACAAACAACCACATCTGCTGCATTCAGTTAACCAGAGGGCACGAATCCATTTGCCCGTTCCTAATTGCTTCCATAACTGCCTTTGCTTTGTTGGCAGATTCTTCATATTCCAAATGGGGCTGGCTGTCAGCCACGATCCCTCCTCCTGCCTGGACATATACTTTACCCTTCTTTTTTACCGCCATACGGATGGCGATACAGGTATCAAGATCTCCGCTAAAATCGATATATCCCAGTGCGCCGCCGTAGATTCCTCTCGGCTCATTCTCCAGCTCATCAATGATCTCACAGGCACGGATCTTCGGTGCACCAGAAAGGGTTCCCGCCGGCAGGACAGAACGGACAGCGTCCAGTGCATCACAGTCTGGGCGGATATTTCCTTCCACCTGGGAACAGATATGCATGATCTTTGAATATTTATGGATCATCTTGTATTCTGTCACCTCCACCGAAGAAAACTCCGAGATCCTCCCCAGATCATTCCGTCCCAGATCCACCAGCATATTGTGCTCAGACAATTCTTTTTCGTCAAGGAGCAGCTCTTCTTCAAGCATGCTGTCCTCTTCCTCATTTTTGCCCCGGGGTCTGGAGCCCGCCACCGGAAATGTCGTAAGCCTTCCATCCTGCAGCCGCACCAGTGTCTCTGGTGAAGTGCTCATGATCTCCAGATCATCCATATTCATATATACCATATATGGAGAGGAATTGGTGGTCCTCAGCACCCGGTACGGATTGATGAGGCTTCCCTTATAATCGCAGACAAACCGTCTTGACACTACCGCCTGGAAAATATCTCCCTCCCGGATGTACTCTTTGGTTTTCTCTACAATATTTTCATATTCTTCTTTTGTCACATTGCATATAAATTCCACATTCTCACAGAAAGGCTCCTCCTCTATCTCCACATCAGAACGGATCATGGTAATCATATTTTCGATCTCCCTCTCTGCCTGTTTATAATGTTTCTCTATATCTCCTTTGGTGCTGACATTCGCCACCACCACAATTTTCTGTTTCAACTGGTCATAGGCGATCACTTTATCAAACAACATCAGATCATAGTCATTAAATTCTCCCCGCCTGATGTCCAGCTTCGGCTCCGCGTGGGCGATCATGGCATAGGCAAAATACCCTACGAATCCCCCGGTAAAGGGCGGCATTCCATCCAGCTTAGGTGACCGGTAATCTTTCAATATCTCCCGGACTGCAGCCAGGGAATCTTCTGTCTCGATGGTCTTCTTTTTTCCCTGTTTTTCCACTGTCACCAACTTTTTATAACAGGATACCCGCATGACCGGATCATAGCCAAGGAAAGAATAACGCCCCCATTTCTCTCCTCCTTCCACGCTTTCCAGCAGATAAAAACGTTTGTTTTTTGCTGCAATCTTTCGCAGCAGCCCGATGGGGGTGATAATGTCTGCGAAGATTTCTTTTCGGATGGGAACTATATCATACTCCCCGGCGTAACTTTTGATCTGTTGTAACACATTGTCTTGATTTTTCATCCTTCATTCCTCCATTCTTTGTCTGGATTCATGAGGTACATTTTATGGAATCGCCCGCATTCTTCGTGCCACTCCGTGGCACTCATCATCGCGGCATTCGCCGCTGCTCTTCTCTCTACGCTTTGAGCCCCGCATTCTTCGTGCCACTCCGTGGCACTCATCATCGCGGCATTCGCCGCATATTCCAGGAAAGATATGTCCCTCTGCGTGCCAGCACGCAGGAACATATCTTTCCTGGAATGCGTGGCTCAAAGCTAACGCGAAAAAAGCTTTTGTCCCCTATCCTGTTAAGGAAAAGGGACAAAAGCTTAAATTACTTCTGCGGTACCACCCAATTTGGTCATAGTATAACCCACTCATCATGCACCATCATGCACTCCTGTAGATAACGGTTCAGGTCTCCGTCAGCGTCTACTAGATGTATCCATCTTTCAAGCTGCCCTCACAAGTCCATTCACAACAAACATGCTGCTGTATCACACCAACCTACAGCTCTCTGAAAACATGATTTTGTTCCTACTACTCTTGTTCATCGGTTTATGTTATTTGTTATCAGTATATCACCAAAACTCAAAATGTCAACAAAAAAATTTTAATAATTTATTTTTATCTGCCATACCAAATGCATCATATACTTTTCTTTATACTCGTCAGAAAGTCTTAATGTACGGGAAAGATATCTCAAAAAGTCAACAAAAAAATTTTATAATTTATTTATCTGCCATACCAAATGCATCCATATACTTTTCTTTATACTCGTCAGAAAGTCTTAATGTACGGGAAAGATATAGTGTTCCTATGTTTTGCACATAACTCTGCCAGATCGTGCACATCCTCCGCCTCCCGTTGTAATTCAACTTATTTAGTCACATAAATCCCATCATTGAGACGCATCTTACATAGATATAATAGATATCAAAAAGGATAACGGCTGGACGGAATGGGAAATGCCTTTCCCTAATAAACAAAATCCGTTCTTTCATCCATTAAGAATCTAACTATTTACAATCGGAGAAATAACTGGTTTTCCATCCCTGCCTAACAACGGTGACATTCCTCCAGCATAACCACTTGCATGAAATACATAATTCACACCAGTCTCACTATCCACCCAAATTTCCACAATATTCACTGCCCCTTGAGAATAAACCTTCTTAAATCTTTCATACTTAGCCATTTTACTTACCTCCACAGATACAGATTTTAGAATTCTATCTATAAAATATAACATAATAAACAAAAAATTTCAACGATTATGCTTAATGGAATCATAAAACACTTTCCTTTCACCAACTGTAAGTATTACAATGATTTACCTTGTGTTATGATAAGAGTAGAAAAATCAATACCAAAGGAGGCTATCACATGGAACCTGTTCTTCAGATTGAATCACTAAAAAAATATTATGGGCGATCCAAAAACCAGACTAAGGCATTGGATGGCATAACATTTCAAGTAATACCCGGAGAATTTTTAGGCATAATGGGGAGCAGTGGATCCGGCAAATCTACATTGTTGAATTGTATCGCCGCCGTGATCCAGCCTGACAGCGGACAGATCAAGATGAACGGCAAACAGATCCAAACACTCAAAGGGGCTGAACTGGCAGACTACCGCGGAAAAAAGATCGGGTATTTATTTCAAAATTTTGAACTGCTAGAGCATATGACGGGACGTGAAAACATCCTGCTTCCCCTGTCCCTTCACAGAGTGCCGGAGTCCGAGAGCAAAAAACGCTTGGAGCAGCTGACGTCTTATCTGGAAATTCAGGATGTCTTAAATAAATTTCCCCCTCAGATGTCGGGCGGCCAGAAACAGAGAATTGCAGCAGCCAGAGCATTAATCCTGAATCCGGGTATCATTCTCGCCGATGAGCCCACAGGTGCCCTGGATTCTAAAAATGCAAAAACTTTAATGGAGAAACTAACTGGATTAAATGAAAATGAAAATTCTACGATTCTTATGGTGACTCATGATACCAATGCAGCCAGTTACTGTAAGCGTATCCTGTTTATTCAGGATGGCATTATTTTCCACGAACTCCGCCGGGATCTTCCTTATGAATCCCAGCAGGAATTCTATTCACGGATCCTGAACGTAATCGCCCAACTGGGAGGAGGCAGTGCCAATGTTCTTTAATTTAATTGCCCGCAATAGCAAAAAAAACCGAAAAGAAAACGGCTTGTTTTTCAGTTCACTGATCGTATCCATCGTTGCATTTTATATCATACTGTCAATATCCCACCAGGATGTCATGGTCTTTTTAGCACAGATGGAAAGCGATGCTGTAAACAAACTGATGAGTATAATCCCTGTCTTTTATGGCTTCGCGCTGTTTATCTTGTTTTTCCTCATCTACTATGCCAGTAAATTTCAGCTGGCACGGCGCAAACATGAGTTTGGCGTCTATCTGATGCTGGGAATGCGCCGCAGCAGGTTGTTTGCCATGCTGCTGGCTGAAGATTTCCGTAACAGCGTCATTTCCCTGATCATAGGGTTACCCAGCGCCCTTTTACTTTCGGAACTAGTCAGCCTGATCACTGCCAGACTGGTAGGGCTCGGAATCATAGGTCATCAGCTTTCCTTTTCTTTATCAGCCGTATGGTGGACGTCCATGGGTTTTCTTTTTATCAAATTTACAGCATTTTTGATCCTCAGCGGAAAGATCAGCCGACAGGAAATTGGTTCACTTCTTGTGGAAACACCGGAGGGGATCAAAAAGGAAATGCCTTCATTTATCTATGCAGCTTCCATCCTCATAGGTATTTCCTGCCTGACCATTGCCTACGCCGATGCAATTCAGGGTGAGTCATGGTCTAGTATATGGCAGATGGCGCGAACCGTCGCCCTTGGAATTTTCGGAACCTTCTCGTTATTTTGGGGAATCCGGTTTCTGATCGGTGTTGCTGTAAGATCCGGGAAACAGGACCGGCAGCTCCATGTATTTAATTTTCGCCAGATACAGGAAAATGTGATCCATCGTTCCGGCACCCTTGCCATCTGTTCCATACTCATTTTAGCTGCCCTTTGCTGTTTCGGGGCAGGCGTGGCAATCTCCCGTTTCTATGGAGAATCGGAACAGCATGTGCTGGATTATACTTTTGACAATAATGAGAACGGAAAGGATACGGCAGCTATCCGGCAGATCTTAGAGGATCACCAGCTAGATTCCCGTTTTTCTCATTTGTTTGATATGAAAACCGGCTATATCCGCACAACAGAAGACACCGGGCATGCTTTCCAGATGGAACCGCTTCTGGCTGCCCTGCGTGATATGCCTCCTTCCCAGGACAGACACGTACTCCTCTACAATTTTGAACATGAAACCTTCCCTCATATCATGTCGCTGAGCAGCTACAATCAGCTCTTAAATGCAGCCAACATGCCTGGACTTACTCTGGAACCGGATGAGGCTGCCATTTACATGGATCATGAATCCGCAACCTATGAAAGAAAAAAAATGCTGGACAGTATTCTGCAGGCAAGACCAGAAGCCTGGCTGGATGGAAAAACCATCCATCTCACAGGAACCGTCCAGACTACGAATCTGGTCACAGACCGATCCATTACATTGTCCTTAGCACTGATCCTTCCCGATAAAATGTTTGAATATTATACACAGGGTGAATATGATGTGTATCTCAATGGCATACTGGCAAAAGATAAGGCAGAAGATACAAGTCTCTTATCTGCCATATCAGAAATGAATAAAAAACTGAACAAAACGGGTCTGAGCTATGAGAGCTACCTTCAGAATATGGGGCGGCAGTTATTTTATATGGTGGCTGCCAGCTATATTACCATTTATCTTTCAATAATTTTTTTGATTATTTCAAATACGATCATCGGGGTACAATTTCTAATGAGCCAGCAGAAATCAATCCACCGCTACCGGACACTTATACGCCTGGGAGCCACATATACTATTTTGTGCCGTTCCGCCAGAAAACAGATCAATTGGTATTTCGGTCTCCCTGTTGTGATTGCTGCCTTCAGCAGTCTGTTTGGGGTCCGATCTCTTCTCTCCGGAATTCTTTCATCAAGGGCAAAAAGCAGTCTGAGCGAAATGACGATCGTATCCGCTGCTATGATTTTAGCGCTGTGTGTGATAGAATATATTTACATCACAGCAGTGAAGCGCTCAAGTGACCGCTATCTTCTGAAGCTGATGGTGCCAGAACGGGAAGAATAATTATGTGGCTGAAAAATGACGGGAGGAAATTTTCATGAAATGTATAGCGATCGTAGAAGATGAAAGATTTATGAGAGAAGAATTATGTGATATATTGCGTAAAGCCGATTATAAAACAGAAGAAATTACAGATTTCAGCAACGTCGCAGAACAGCTTCTGTACCTCTCTCCCGATCTGATCCTCCTGGATCTGAATCTGCCTGCCATGAGCGGTTTTCAGATCTGCCGGGAAATAAAACGAAAAAGTTCAATCCCCGTCTTTGTACTTACCTCCCGGGATCAGATACAGGATGAGCTGCATGCACTGGATCTGGGTGCCGACGAATATCTGACGAAACCATGTAGAAAAGAACGGCTTTTAGCACGTGTGGCCAATGTGATAAAACGATACGAGGGCAGGTCAAATCTTCTTGAGGGCTCAGGATTCCTCTTGGATCAACAGACATATACGCTGTATATCCATAACCGCTCTGTCGTCCTCCCCAGAAATCAGGGAAAAATACTTGAAGTGTTTTTGAGCCATGGAGATGAGATCGTAACAAAAAAAGAACTATGTCAGGCGATCTGGGAAACTTCTGAATTCATCGACGAAAATGCACTTCAGGTCAATCTGACACGGTTAAAAAAAACTATGGCCAATCTTATGATGTGCCAGCAAATCGTCCCTGTCCGC
This sequence comes from uncultured Roseburia sp., assembly GCA_947246475.1. Classification (GTDB taxonomy): domain Bacteria; phylum Bacillota; class Clostridia; order Lachnospirales; family Lachnospiraceae; genus Eubacterium_F. Next base: position 3,989 of record CAMXSH010000002.1, on the reverse strand, counting down.
GGTATCGGCTATCGGCTTATCAGGAAGGGAGGGCACAATGAAACCAAAAATTAAATATATCCTGCAGTATATCCCCTGGCTCCTGCTTCTGCTGGGAGTTGATGCCTTTGCCACACTGCTTCTTTGGATTGCCGATGTACAGGCATTTTATTCAATGATAACCACAATCCTGCTCGCCACGATTCTTTTATTCTCTGCAGCATGCGGCGTGCTTGTCCGCCGGGATCAAAAAGGAGAACAGGCATTTCTTAATTTTCTCTGCAATCCGGAGGAACACCAGGAAGAGCTGCTGCTGAAAAATCTCTGTCCAGCACAGAAAGAATCTATTCGTCAGCTGGGCAGAACATTACGTGATAAACAAAATGCTTATGACGGTCTGCAAATGCAGATAGACGATTATGAAGAGTACGTAGAAGCCTGGACCCATGAAACGAAAACACCCCTCTCCCTTTTGACCCTGCTTCTTGATAACCACAGAGATGAATTATCCACAGCCTTAAGTTGTAAACTTGATTACATCAGGAACCGTATGCAGGAATCCATCGACCAGATGCTGTTCTATGCCAGGTTAAAAAGTACAAGAAAAGATTATCTGTTTGAGCCTGTCCATATCCTGCCGTGTATTGAAGAGGTGTTGGAGGATTATAAGCCGTTGCTGGAAGAAAAGCAGTTCCAGATCCAATTCTATATGTCTGATGATATGGTTTATACTGACCAAAGAGGTCTGCGTTTCCTCCTGCGGCAGATCATCAGTAATTCCATTAAATATTGTGGAAACGAACCCGAATTGAATTTTACCTCTCTTAAAGGAGAGGACTGCTATATTTGCTCAGTATGGGATAATGGCATCGGCGTCCGCGGCTGCGACCTGCCTTTTCTATTTGAAAAAGGATTTACCGGCGACTCCGGAAAAGAAAGAAAAAAAGCTACTGGGATGGGGCTGTATCTTGCCAAAGAAATGGCAAAGGAACTGAATATCACTTTGCACGCAAACTCAGAGTGGCAAAAAGGATTTGAAATGCAGATCTGTTTCCCTGTGATCGATTCAACGGCAGACTCCAACCTGTCGCTTCCGTCTCAGCCTGGTAATGCTAATCTGAGCTAATCCGGCGGCGACAATTTGAACCCTGCCTTTATTCTTGCCTGCAACTTTCTATTTTTAATACTCTGGAACTACTGACGGCATAAAGAAGCGCTCCGCAAACAGTGACTTTACCAATATATTATACTCTGACTTTGTAAGACTTGCCCTCATCTGGGAAAAGGTCCCCATCTCATCATAATACTCACTGCTCATGCCAGAGGTACTTTTTGTACTGTCCGCGTCAAAAATCATAATCTTCTGGGCGCCAGACGCATTGTTCCAGGTTCCCCAGTTTGCCAGAGAAGCACCATTGGGGCTGCCACTGGCAAGAAAATTACCAACATACTTCTGCATAAGCTCGGTTAGTGCCACCCGTCCCGGCTTATTGGAAGCGGCAATGGCATTGGGCGAATAATCTGCATAATTATTCTTATAAATTCCTCTTAGAAAATCTTTGCTGGCTCCATGAAAGGCACCGACATAGCGGCTGTAAAATCCGTCTGCAACACTGGAATCCGTTCCCCAGCGGAAACGATAGGCATAAATATTACTGTGTGACGCGTCCTGGCTGAGAAGTCCCGCCGTTTTCTCAATATAATGTCCCGACTGCAGCATACTTCCATACTTGATCCCATTTGCCACCAGATTCATCATCTGGGAAGATGAGGTGATACCCGCCACCTCATCCAATTCGGAAGTAAGACTTCCACTCCAGGCAAAGGATGAAAACTCTGTGGCATCACTTCCCAGGATCACTGGCACACGGTTATAATTCCCCGAAGAAATAACGGAAAATCCCTCCTTGGGGACCACCACACCGTCGTTGAACCCCTGTGGAAATTTACCCAGTTTAAGTGCAGAGGATTTGTACATATTAGCTACCTCTGAGGTAGACAGACTATAAAAAAGATCGCGGATTGTCTGGTCCGAGGCCTCTTTGAGATACTCCCCGGCAGTTTTTTTGTCGAAAAAAGTTCCTCTCTTGACCAATATCGCCGCCAGCTTTTCCTCTACAGACTCCTCTCCTTCTTCATTGGTACATGTATTGCAGCCGCCACTGAATATAACTGCCTTGTGAAAAAGTCCTCTCATGCCCGGTGAAATCATACAGAGCAGCGCATTTCTCGCACCAGCAGAAAAACCAGACAAGGTCACATTTCCAGGATTTCCACCAAAATTCCCAATCTCGTCCCGGACCCAGGTGAGCGCTGCCTTCACATCCAGCAGTGTAAAATTGCCACTGTTCTCTTCCTCTGTCCCATTCCGAAGCGCTGGATGGCTGAGATATCCAAATGCTCCCAGACGGTATTCCACGGAGACTACGATAGCGTTTGTCGCTGATACCATATTAGAAAAACTTACATCCGAGCTTCCAGAGGCATTTCCACCACCATGGAGATATACCATGACCGGAAGATTCTTTGCCCCATTATTCGGCCGATATACATTTACATACAGACAGTCCTCTGTGCCAAGATATGTCGTACCATCACTGTACTGTGCTGCCGGCTGCTTCGCTGCCACCGCACTCAGTGTTCCTCCCCATGCCGCTACAGGCTGAGGTGCTTTCCATCTGTTATTTCCCGCTGTAGACGCTCCATAAGGAACACCATACCACACCAGCGCTTTTCCATCGGCATCTTCGGTTCCCTTTACTTTTCCCTTGGAAGTGTTACGAACAAGTTCTGACTGGACTTTTATTTTTACCTTTTTCGCCGCATGACCATCCTTGGACTGGATGGTGATCACTGAACTTCCACTTTTTACCGCTGTCACACGCCCAGTTTTTGAAACCGTGGCTACAGCCGGGTTGGAAGAAGAATAGAACAACTTTTTATTCGAGGCACTGGCTGGTGCCACTGCTGCGTTCAGAGCTGCCTTATCCCCCACATACATGTTAATTGTTGTGGACTTCACATTGATCTTTAAAACCTTTTTCCCCACTGTGACACGGACCGCCAGCACTTTTTTCTTGCTGCTGTTATACCCTCTGATATATACCTTTCCCTTTTTTAATCCTTTGATCTTTTTATTGCCGATGATCTTTACGATTTTTTTATTGCCGGATTTCCAAGTCAGTTTCTTATATTTATTCTGATTTGCTGAAGTAAGCGGATTTTTCTTTATAATCGTAGAGATCGTCGCCTTCTTCCCCTTCGTAATGGTATAGGTGGGATTTTCTGCCGCCGAAACCCTGCTGCCAGCACAAAAAATTCCGATCCCCGCCAAAAATAATCCTGTCTTAACAAGCTGCTTTACCTTTATGTTCATATGTATGCCTCCAAATCTTCAAGTCACGCTACAATAACAGCCGGTCGGCGCCAGACCGACTTAACAACGTCACCAGGCTGGTCCGGCGTCGCCGCCCAGCTATGATTATCCATGCTAACAGCCGGATAGGACAAAATTGTGGCAAACAAAAAAGATGCTCCCAGAAGAGAACATCTTCTTAGCCTAACGGCACGGATTTAATTCCTGTTTTGTTATGCGCCAGCTCAATGCACATGTTTATTTCCAGCTTAAAGACTGGTATTCAATCACCCGCTCCCTAAGGATGAGATCCTTTAATGCCTGCTCGGTGGACTTATTTTCAAATAATACTGCATTGATCTGCTCCACGATGGGCATGCTGACATGATGTTTATTGGCTAATTTCATAGCTGCCTTGGCACAATTGACTCCCTCTACCACCTGACGGATCTCCTGTTTCGCCTCCTCCAGTGTTTTTCCCTTGCCGAGAAGGTAACCGCAGTTATGATTCCGGCTGTGGGTACTGGTACAGGTCACGATCAGATCACCAATCCCTGACAGACCAAAGAAAGTCTCCATTCTGCCGCCAAGCTCCATTCCCAGACGACTGATCTCCACAATGCCCCGGGTCATCAAAGCTGCTTTCGTATTGTCA
>CAMXSH010000001.1 GCA_947246475.1 uncultured Roseburia sp. | reverse complement strand
CAATGTGGAAGCTCCCGCCTCCGAAGTCCAGTTTGTACAATAGCTGTAATAGTATTTTCCGTTAATCTTATTGATTCCAGAGTCCTCAAACATAGCAGGGGCATCAATTTCAACCGGATCACCCTTCAAGCTGATCATGTCGTCGCCAAGTTTTACTACTCTCGCACATTTTGGATGGTCTCTGTCTTTCGCTTCACCAATTCCACCAAAATACAGGTAACCCTGTCCATCATCATCTACAAATACTGCTGGGTCAAACAGCCACGGAACTTCAGCGCCACCGCAATTTGGTGTCTCACGGCTGATCAGCTGTTTTCCAATCGGATCACGCCATGGACCTGTGGGGCTATCTCCCTCAAGTACGCCGATACCGCTTCCATTATCCGCAAAATATATAAAGAACTTATCTTTTCCATTGATCTTTTTGTATGTTACTGCAGGTGCCCAACTGTTAGTCGCCCATTTTGCAGGACCATTCTTACCAGCCACCTGGATGATTCCCTCATCTGTCCAGTTCACCATATCTTTTGATGAATAGCAGTTCAGTGTTTTCACATGGGAATAACTGTTCTTCGGAATCTCTCCGTCTTCACCAATGATCATCGCCTGGCTGTCATTGGTTCCATATACATAGACAGTTCCCTCATACTCAATGGCGAATGGATCTGCCATAAAACGCTGGGCTGCGATCGGATTGTTTTCTCCAACCGGCTTCTTTGCCTCAGTCACTCCGTCTGTATTGACCGGGGCATCACCAGCTTTAAATGTAATTGAAGAAAGATTAAAGTTCACGGTTGGTCCTTCACTTCCTTTCGTACCAAGAATCAGAAAATATGCATATCCGGATCCGTCAAATTGCCATTCACTTTTTCCGTCAAATGCCGCCGGATAGCCCCACTCGTCTGGTTTATCCGGACTGGTTATGAAGAATGTGCCAGCATTATCTTTGAAACATATACGATAGTCACCAGATATGCTTCCTTCAAACTGGACGCTGGAGAATTTCGACAGATCAATCGGATGATCAAACGCGATGGCATAATATTTCCATCCGGACGCAACATCCACACTTCCGTCTGGCTTTAAAACCCCTGATGCATTACCATCTTTATCGGATGGCTTAAGCTTATCGCCTGTCATGGTAAATGTCTCAGTCAAGGCATCATCTGGAGCCGGTTCTACGATCTCTGGTTCCATCACTGGTTCTTTCTCTCCATCCTTCAGGATCCTGGCTTCCATCTTATCAATTCCAAAGTCAGCAGCCGTACAGATCACACGTACTTCACGGAATTTACCGGCAGGAACTGTGATCACTTTGAGGATCTGCTCCCACTCAGTATTCAGCTTACGGCTGACGATGGTATCATATTTCTCTGCGAGATAAGCGCTGTCATCGTATGTATTTCCACCATAGAAGATCGCCTTTTTATATTTATCCTCTTCCTTTTCTGCTTTCACGTAAGCAGAAACTACATATTTCACAGCAGACTTGCCAAGACGGTTATCCAGGAATACTACCGGACCGCTCCACTGGCTCTGCTTGATCACCGCATAGCCACTATCTTCAAGTCCGCCAGACGGCATATAAGTAGTTTTCCCTTCCTCGCTGTTTTTGATCACTGCATCTTCAGCGCTTTCAAAATTCTCAACGAGCGGAAGATCCGGCCATGTCACACCATAACTGGAATCGTTTGGATCAATCGGCGGCGCTGCTGTCGGACTTGCCGATGGCGCTGCTGATGTTCCAGGCTGGTCTGTCTTATCTGCCGGCGGATCTGTCTGTGTCCCCGGCGGATCCACATTACCCCCTGGCGGATTTGCCGATGTTCCAGGCTGTGCTGACGGAGCCGGCGGATTTGTAACAGGTGGTTTCTGTGTAACAACAGGTTTCTTCTTTGTTACCGTTACTGTAACCTTGCCTACTGTACGTTTTTTCTTGCCTTTTTTCTCTGTGACAACAATCGTCGTCTTTCCGGCTTTAACGCCTTTTACAACACCTTTTTTTGTAACAGTTGCAATCTTTTTCTTCTTGCTTTTGAAGGTGTATTTTGCTTTTTTCACCTTGTTTTTAATGACAATGTTTTTCTTTTTGCCAACTTGCACAGAAATCTTTTTCGTCTTCAGCTTAGCTTTTTTAGCCGCCTCAGCTGTCTGACCATTTCCCGGTGCTAACACACTGACACACATCAGTGCAGCAGCTGACAAAAGGGATATTGCCCGCATTCCCGTTCGCCTCGTCATAAAAATACCTCCTTAATAGTGTAGGACTAATGTTTTATATATCAAAAGAAGCAAAATGGAAATACTTTCTTGATATATATATGATATAATTATATAGTTATAATACTATACGGAAAACTCTATTTTTTCAATGATTTATCTCGAAACAAACTTGATTTATTCCGCAACCTAGTGTATAATTTTTGATATATTATCAACTTTGAAAGGGGGAGGAATTATGATCAAAATAATTTATGCTATGATGGAAGACCACAAAGAAGAAGGTTTTGAAGATAATCTGGTCTTCGGTCCGGGGGAGTACGAGATTATGCTTTTTGAAGTTCCTGTAAAGATTGAGGTGAACGGGGTCATGGAACATTGTCCGGAATATACGTGTATCCTGTATAAACCCGGTCAGCGTGTTCATTATTATGCTGCTTCCGGCGAACTGGTCTATAACTGGATCCGATTTAACTGTAATGAAGCTCTCTACACGGAATATTTCCTGCCCTATGGCATTCCCATTGTATGCCCGGATTTTGGCTGCTATGTTACTTACTGGAAGATGGTTGCCAATGAAAATTACTGGCAATATAACAGCTCCAGTTATGTGAATGAACAGTTAATGCATATTATTTTCCATCGTCTGCATGATTACGCCATGTCCTCTGATCCCTTTGTTTACCGGGATGTGTTTATCAAATTAAGAAATCTGATCTATCAATGCCCGGAAGAAGCATGGACACTGGAAAAAATGGCATCCATCGTGAATCTGAGCACCCGCTCCCTGCAGAAGTTTTACAAAGAGTTTTTTCATACCACCTGTATTAACGAAGTAATCAACAGCCGGATCAACCAGGCAAAATTTCTTCTGGCACATACCAGCAGCAGCATTCAGCAGATCAGCGAACATTGCGGTTATAACAGTATTGAACACTTTTGCCGCCAGTTTAAAAAAAGCGAAGGCATGTCACCCTCTGCCTACAGGAAACAGCCTGAGATCCTGGATCAGGCAGATGAATGCTGATTCAGCGTAACTGAATGTAAGTAACAACCAGTTTTACGCCTTTGAACCAGGCCCAAAATGCACTCGTATGTCGGTCCCCCTGAACCGACGTTGCTACATAAGTCAAGTATTCAGCACAATTGATCATTGAGCCCCTGTCTGGTGTTTTGTATAATGATCTTTAAGGATAAATAAATGAAGATCCAGAGGAGGATTACCCATGAATAAACACACAAAATCATCCCGCGTTTTAACAGGTCTGATGCTCGGTTCCCTGGTCATCGGTCTTGTCAGTGCGCCGGTCTCTGATGCTGCCAAAAAAGCATCGCTGAAAGCAAAAAAAATCAATTTAACCGTAGGACAAAAGAAACAGATTCAGATCAAAAACAAAAAGAAAAAAGCGGTATACAGCTATAAATCCAACAAAAAAGCTATCGCATCTGTTAGCAAAAAAGGTGTTGTCCAAGCAAAAAAAGCCGGAAATGCTAAGATCACTGTGAAAGAAAAATACAAAAAGAAAACCAAAAGTCTTGGAACGGTTCAGATCCGGGTCAAAACAAAATCGATCCCGTCTCCAAAACCTACACCTGCACCTCCGGCACCCACAGCCGCGCCACCGGCAAATGTCACGGTTTCTCCGGTTCCTGCAGTCACTCCAACCCCGGAACCGACGCCTACTCCGATCCCAACCCTTCCTCCGCGGGAAGAGGATGATAATTATGATACACCAAAAGGCTTTGACCAGAAGAAAAGCGGTGTGACCTATGGAACCTTATCCACGATCCATTATAATTCCAGCACTACAGGAACAAGACGGACTGCTAATGTGATACTCCCCGCTGGTTACTCGGATGAAAAAAAATACCCTGTCCTTTATCTTCTTCACGGAATCGGCGGCGACCACACCGAATGGCTCGGCAGCAATCCAGTCCAGGTGATCGGTAACCTGATCGCTGAAGAAATGGCACCAGAAATGATCGTAGTCATGCCGAATGTCCGCGCCCGTGCCGATGACAAAAAAGATCCTAGCGATTTATATACACCAGAACACTTTAAAGCATTTGACAACTTCATCAATGACCTGCGGGATGATTTGATGCCTTACATGAAGAATTACTCTATTGCTGAAGGACGGGCCAACACTGCTATCGCCGGACTTTCCATGGGCGGTCGTGAATCACTTTACATAGGACTTACCATTCCAGATACCTTTGGCTATATTGGCGCCTTTGAACCTGCCCCAGGCGTACTTCCATATAACCACGATGAGGATGATGGTCTTTTTACAGAGGATACTTTTAAGCTCCCGGATGGTTATAACGACAGAACCTACATTATGATCTGCAAAGGTGAAAATGATAATACCGTGGGTGAGAATCCATTAAATTACCACAATACCCTTACTAAGAACGGAACCCCTCATGATTATTACGAGATTCCGAATGTCGGCCATGACCATTCAGCATGGAAAAACGGTTTGTACAACTTTGTAAGAAGAATATTCTAAAAACTCTTTCAACTAATTTTTATATAAAAATACCACTGCGTACCAAAAACAGGTATGGGCAGTGGTATTTTTTATTCTTTGGCTTATTTATTTTTCTTTCCTTTTGCTATAAATGATGGTATAATGACTTTATATATTCAAAAATGGGAATGGAGGGAAATGATTGAAGGGAAATAGAATTCAGGGGACACTGCGTTCCTACCTGAGATGGCCGCTGCTTCTTTCACCACTGCTGCTCGCCATGAACATTCATATCTACACGATGAGCATAAAAGCCGGTGCTCTTATGACCGGATATGTTCTTCTTTATATTATATTAGCTTTTTTGTTATTTTACTTTAAGCGCCGGGAACTTCTTCGGGATATCGTACAGTATGCCGTTCGCTTTAACCAGACCGCCGAGCGGCTGGCTGGGGATCTGGCGATTCCCCTTGTGATCACTGACTGGGCCGGTTCCTGTCTTTGGTGTAACAGAAGTTTTCTTTCTACTTTTTACCCGGAAGGTGCCAAAAAACGATTTGCGATCGATTCTGTCATCTCTAATCTTACCGTTGACACCTTTCCTAAAAGTACCACAGAAAACTCAGAGATTCATTTTCATACAGAAGAAAAATATTTTAAGGCGGTGATCCAAAAAGTAAATGTCACTGATACCACACAAAATATTGCGGAAGATTCCGCTACCATGGGGCTGGGAGACAACTTCTTTGTTTTTTACATTTTTGATGAGACTGAGATCATCCGCTACATGAAGGAAAATAATGAACAGCGGCTGGATGTGGGACTGCTGTATATCGATAATTACGATGAATCCCTGGAGCCGGTGGATGAAGTCCGCCGCGCCCTTTTAGTGGCACTGATCGACCGTAAGATCAATAAATATATGCTGCGGATTGATGCCATTACAAAGAAACTGGAAAAGGACAAATATATTTTCCTTTTCCGCCACAAATACCTGTCAGAACTTCAAAATGATAAATTCTCTCTTTTGGATGAGATCAGGAACGTTAATGTAGGAGATGATGTATCCATCACTATAAGCATGGGAATCGGCATTCAGGCAGACACTTACAAGAAGCGCCAGGAATACTCCCGCAGCGCCATTGACCTGGCTCTTGCCAGAGGCGGGGATCAGGTTGTTATAAAAACAAAAGATAACATTCTCTACTATGGCGGCAAAAGTATCCAAAAAGAAAAAAATACCCGGGTCAAAGCAAGGGTCAAGGCTCATGCACTCCGGGAATCCATAGAAGCAGCAGAACAGGTCATCATTATGGGACATCAGCTTCCGGACGTGGATGCCATGGGAAGCGCCATCGGTATTTACCGCATTGCCAATGCACTCGGTAAAAAGGCTCATATTGTCACAAATAAAGTGACGTCTTCCCTTCGTCCTGTCCTCACAATGCTGATGAAGAACGGGGATTACGATGACGATCTGTTTATCACTGGGGACAGCGCCAGAGGACTGATGACCAATGGAACACTTCTGGTAATCGTAGACGTAAATGTTCCATCTTATACAGATGAACCAGAACTGGTAAATCTCGCCTCCTCCCTGGTAGTTTTCGACCACCACCGTCAGGCAGGCGAATCCTTTGAAAACCCCACCCTGTCCTATGTCGAACCCTTTGCTTCCTCTACCTGTGAGATGGTAGCAGAAATCCTTCAGTATGTAGGGGAAGAAGTTAGACTCAAATCCTATGAAGCAGATGTGTTATATTCGGGTATCATGGTGGACACAAATAATTTCATGAACAAACCTGGCGTGAGAACCTTTGAAGCAGTAGCATTCCTGCGCCGCTCCGGAGCAGATATCACAAGGATCCGCAAACTCTTCCGCGCCGACTTGGATGAATATAAGGTGAAAGCAGAGGCGATCCAGAACACAGAAATATTCATGAACAGCTATGCTGTCGCACTCTGTAACGCGAACCAGTGTGAATCTCCGACAATTGTCGGGGCGAAAATTGCCAACGAGCTTCTCGATATCGACGGTATCAAAGCGTCTTTTGTCCTGACAGAATTTGAAGGAAAAATATATATCAGCGCCCGTTCCATCGACGAACTTAATGTACAGGTTGTCATGGAGAAACTTGGCGGCGGCGGGCATATCACCAGCGCCGGCGCGCAGCTGGAGGGACGTACCCTTCAGGAGGGCAGGACTGTGATCCTGGATGTACTGACTAAAATGAAAGAAGAAGGTGAAATCCAATGAAAGTAATACTTTTAGAAGATGTAAAATCCCTTGGTAAAAAGGGTGAAGTTGTAAATGTGAGCGATGGTTATGCCAGAAACTTTATTTTCAAGAAAAATCTTGGTCTGGAAGCCACCCCAAAGGCACTAAATGACCTGAAACTGCAGAAGCAGAATGATGAAAAGATCGCTGCCGAGAATCTGGAAAAGGCAAAAGCACTTGCAGAAGAGCTTTCCGGCAAATCGGTAACCCTTTCCATAAAGGCCGGTTCGGACGGACGTGCTTTCGGTTCCGTCTCCACAAAAGAAATTTCCGCAGCCGCAAAGGACCAGCTTGGCTATGATCTGGATAAAAAGAAAATGAATCTAGCAGAACCTATTAAAAGTGTAGGTAGTTTTACAGTTCCAGTAAAGCTGCATCCTAAGGTAACAGCAGAATTAAAAGTAATCGTAAAAGAGAAATGAGACCATCATGGAAGAACAAATGATCAAACGAATCCTTCCCCACAGCACAGAGGCAGAACAATCTGTGATCGGAGCCGTGCTTCTGGATCAGGAGGCGATCATCACCGCCTCCGAGATCTTAGTGGCGGAGGATTTCTATAATCCTCAATTCAAAACTCTGTACAATGCCATGATTGCTCTGTATCAGGAGGGCAGACCGGCAGATCTGGTTACCCTGCAGAATAAATTAAAGGAACAGGAAGTCCCCGCTGAACTGTGCAGTGTCGAATTTATCAGCGGTATCATTTCCTCTGTCCCCACCTCTGCCAATATTAAGTATTATGCAGATATCGTGAAAGAAAAAGCTGTTCTAAGAAGGCTGATACGGGTATCTGAATCCATCGCCAATGAATGTTATCAGGATTCGGAAAACCTGGATCAGCTTCTCGAACAGACGGAAAAGCAGATTTTTGACGTTGTACAAAACCGTTCTACCAGTGATTTTGTTCCCATTCGCCAGGTGGCACTGGAGACTCTTGAAAGCATTCAGAATGCCGCCAAAACGGTGGGCGCCGTGACCGGCATATCCACAGGTTTTTATGATCTGGATGCCAGGACTGCCGGATTACAGAAATCCGATCTTATACTGATCGCTGCCCGCCCTTCCATGGGCAAGACAGCATTTGTCCTGAATATCGCAGAGACCGTTGCCATAAAAAACAACATTTCCACTGCTATCTTCAGCCTGGAGATGTCACGGGTCCAGCTGGCAAAAAGACTGATATCCATGAATTCAAAAGTAGACTCCCAGCACATCCGCGTGGGAAACCTTGCAGATGAGGAGTGGGGAAAACTTACAGAAAGTACGATCCTCCTCGGAGAATCCCCCCTTATTATCGATGATACACCTGGTATCAGCATTGCGCAGCTGCGCTCAAAATGTCGAAAACTAAAGCTGGAAAACAATCTCGGACTGGTAATCATCGACTACCTGCAGCTGATGTCAGGCTCAGGAAGCCGGAAAAACGAGTCCCGTCAGCAGGAGATTTCTGATATTTCCCGTTCTCTCAAGGCACTGGCAAGAGAGATTGACTGTCCTGTTATCGCCCTCTCCCAGCTGAGCCGGGCGGTAGAGAGCCGGGAAGACAAACGTCCCATGCTTTCTGATCTCCGTGAATCCGGAGCCATTGAACAGGACGCCGATGTTGTCATGTTTATTTATCGGGATGAATATTACCACAAAGATTCCGAAGAAAAAGGGGTAACGGAGATCATTATTGGCAAACAGCGAAATGGTCCCACCTGTACCATTAAACTAAAATGGCTGGCAGAATACACGAAATTTGCCAACCTGGAGACAAATTAGCATTTTTATTTCTTTTTTTGTCACATAACGGCGAGAGCTGTCGTACGAATCTTGCAAAATATGCGCACCACTACTTGAAGTCCTTATCCTTAATGCTATACTTAAATAGAACATTAAGGAAAGGACTGATTTTATTTTATGAAAGAACCAGTACAGTTATGCTACTCCATATCGGAAGCCGCCAAGCTCATGAACGTGGAACCCCATGTATTACGCTACTGGGAGGATGAGCTTTGCCTTAACATTCCCCGCAACTCCATGGGACACCGCATATATACAGACGATGACCTGAAGATCTTTAAATCCATACAAAATCTCAAAGCTAATCATATCTCTCTCAAAGATATCAAAAGCCAGATTCCATCTTCAGGACAAGCCTCTGACACAGCAGTCAGTCCCTCCGGACAAAGCGGAATAAAAACTAATGAAGATGCACCACATGGCGACAAAATGACACAATTTAAGTCTATACTTACTAATATCATAAAAGATGCCATGAGTGAAAATTCAAGGGAGCTAAGCGATCATATCAGCTCACGGGTTTCTGATGATGTACGCAAAGAGATCGACTATCTGGTCAGACAGCGTGAAGAGTCAGATGAAGCCCGGTTTAAACAGCTGGACGAGACCATAAGAAATTTTCAGAAGGCGAGACAAGAAGCTGCAGTAGCTAAAGTGAATGAAAAAAATAAGGGAAAAAAGAAGCACTTATTTCATAAGAAAAAGTAAAAATTCCCATATTAATTTTCCATTAGTACTTGCATTCCCCTTATGAAAATGTTATAATGTCTTCACAATATCGCTTTGCCTATTAGTGATTTTTCACAAATATGGAAGCAAATTAAAAAGGAGGAAGAATGTTTATGTTCTCAAAAGTTTCAAAGAAAATCGTAGCAGGAACATTGATCATGGCTGTAGCTGTATCTTGCGCAAGCGTTTCTGCACCAGAAGCTTCCGCAGCTGCTAAGTTGAACAAGAAGAAACTTACTCTTACAGTAGGTGGAAAAGATGCTAAACTTAAAGCAGGCGCTAAAGCAAAATGGTCAACCAGCAATAAGCAGGTAGCTAATGTTAAGGGAAAAGGGAAATCCGCTACTGTTTCAGCAACAGGAGCAGGAAGCTGTACAATTACAGCTAAAGTAGGGAGCCAGAAACTTACATGTAAAGTAACAGTAAAAGCTGCTAAATCTGGTACTGTTATTTATGATCTTGCAAAAGAAACTGGTTCCAATTCTGAGACCGGCGAATCTTTTGCACCGCCAGTAAAATGTCCTTACAGTACTTTTAAGTATGACAGTTTCAGTATGTGGCTCTGCCGTGCTGTATTCTATGATCCAGCAAACGGCGGAAAAGACTTCAGAGGAAAGAAGATCAACATCACTGTACAAGTTAAGAACTCTGGTAAGAATGACCTTGCTGAGCTCGGCTTCTGTTTCAACTACACATCTGGTGGAGCTGCTTCTTATCCATTTGCTTACCATGTAATCGATTCTAAGCTTCGTGCTCAGATTGCAAAGAAAGCAGGTCAGAAATGGAGCCTTGCTTCTGTAAAGAAGAACAAAGAGCATAAAGGTGCCGTAGTTAAAGAAGCTAAGATCAAAAAGGGTAAAACCTATACATACTCCTTCAGCTACACCATTCCTAAGAACGCTATGAACGGCGACAAGGATCCTGATACCAATATCAACTACCCAATCATGTTCTACATCCCGAACCTGAAAGACAACTGTCCTTATCAGGTAGGCGATGAAATTACAGTACTGAAAGCTAGATTTACTGTAGCATAATTTCCTATGATTGAATTTTTACAGGCATCTTCTCCGGAAGATGCCTGTTTTTTATGTAAAAGGGTGCTACTGAGAAAGGCGCAACCTCTTCAAGAATCAACTTGGTTCCTTCAGATAAAAAACCGTGTATCTGCTGATCTCTCACAGCAGATACACGGTTCACATTCGCGCCATTGAACTATGCTCTGTTTTCTTCCAAGGCGACGATATTATCTTATCATCATATTCAGCGCCTCTTATGCTTTTTCCCATCCTTTTCATTGAAACTGTCCTCCAGCTGCTGTAACAGTTTCTTCTGCTCCTTGCTTACCGTCGTAGGAACATCAACCACAATATCTACATAATGGTTCCCACGAAGCTTCTTGTTCCTGAGAGAAGGAACACCCTTACCTCTCAGCCTTACCCTTGTTCCATTCTGGGTTCCTGCTTTCACAGTATAAGCCACTTCACCATCGATAGTCTTTACGACGATCTCTCCTCCGAGCACTGCCTTAGGATAGGATATCTTTGCGGTAGAGAAAATATCATAATCGCGTCTCTCAAAGTCTGGATTGCGCTCTACAAAAACTTCTACCAGCAAATCTCCTCTTGCACCACCATTGGTCCCAGGCTCCCCCTTTCCTCGAATACGGACGCTCTGGCCATGATCGATGCCTGCCGGTATCGATACCTGAATTTTCTTACGGCTTGATGTGTAGCCAGTGCCATGACATTCGCCGCATTTATCTTTGATCACCTTTCCAGAACCATGACAATGGGGACATGTCGTCACATTCTGTACCATACCAAACAGGGATTTCTGCGTTGTAACCACCTGTCCCTTACCTCCGCAGGTAGCACAGGTCTCTGGTGTTGTCCCTGGCTTAGCCCCAGTGCCGTGACAAGTGTTACACTCATCTTTCAAATTCAGCTCCAGTTCCTTATCTACACCAAAACATGCTTCTTCCAGAGTAATCCTGACCTGGGCGCGGAGATTGGCTCCCCTGACAGGTGCATTGGGATCACGGCGTCTTCCACCACCAAAGAAATCCCCAAAGATATCTCCAAAGATATCTCCCATATCCATACCGGAAAAGTCAAATCCACCAGCTCCCCCGCCATTTTCAAAAGCCGCATGCCCAAACTGATCATACTGCCGTCTCTTTTCTGAATCACTCAGTACTGCATATGCCTCTGAAGCCTCCTTAAACTTCGCCTCAGCTTCGGCATTCCCTGGATTTGTATCAGGATGATATTTTTTCGCCAGTTTACGATAAGCACTCTTTAATTCACTGTCGCCTGCATTTCGGTCGACACCCAGCACTTCGTAATAATCACGTTTCTCAGCCATTTTCTCTCCTCCATAACAACGAACTTTGACTCGTGCCAATACAACAGCACGAGCCCCAGTTCAATATTATCAGCCCAATTTTACAGTTCTCTGAAATCACCGTCCACAACGTCGTCACCGCCGTTATCCGGCTGGCCTGCTCCAGCAGCTCCCATATCAGGTCCTGCACCCTGTGCTCCGCCTGCTGCCTGCTGTGCCTGCTCATACACCTTTGCGAAGACCTGCTGTGCGCTGTTCATCAATGCTTCTTTAGCTGCCTTCAGCTCGTCAATCTCCGCTTCCGACATGGATTCCGCCTGCGTTCTCTCAAGGATCGCCTTTACCTTCTCAATCTCAGCCTGAACCTTTTCTTTTTCTGCAGCGTCCACACCTTCTCCGACATCATTCAATGCCTTCTCGGTCTGGAACACCATACTATCCGCCTCATTGCGCACATCGATACCTTCCTTGCGCTTTTTATCCTGAGCTTCAAACTCAGCAGCCTCTTTCACGGCCTTATCAATCTCATCATCAGATAAATTAGAACCTGCTGTAATGGTGATGTGCTGTTCTTTTCCTGTTCCCAAGTCCTTTGCGGATACGTTTACGATACCATTGGCATCGATATCAAAAGTAACTTCGATCTGAGGTACGCCACGCATAGCCGGTGGAATTCCATCGAGCCTAAACTGTCCCAATGATTTATTATCCCTGGCAAACTGTCTCTCTCCCTGTACCACGTTGATATCAACTGCTGTCTGATTATCCGCCGCAGTGGAGAAGATCTGGCTCTTCTTCGTAGGGATCGTCGTATTTCTCTCAATCAGCTTTGTAGCTACTCCACCCATGGTCTCGATCGCCAGTGAAAGTGGTGTTACATCAAGAAGAAGGATATCTCCTGCACCGGTATCTCCTGCCAGCTTACCACCCTGAATGGAAGCACCCAGTGCCACACACTCATCCGGGTTCAGAGATTTATTCGGCTCATGGCCAGTAAGCTGTTTCACCTTATCCTGTACTGCTGGGATTCGGGTAGAACCACCTACCAGGAGAACTTTGCCAAGTTCAGAAGCGCTGATTCCTGCGTCCTTAAGAGCATTGGTTACAGGTGTCGCTGTTCTCTCCACAAGATCTGCGGTGAGCTCGTCAAATTTGGCACGGGTCAGATTCATATCAAAGTGCTTTGGTCCCTCAGCCGTAGCAGTAATAAATGGAAGATTGATATTGGTAGTAGTAGCCGCAGAAAGCTCTTTTTTCGCCTTTTCTGCTGCCTCTTTCAGACGCTGCATCGCCATCTTATCACCAGAGAGATCAATCCCTTCTGTATTCTTAAACTCATTTACCATATAATCGCAGAGTTTATTATCAAAATCATCTCCGCCGAGACGGTTATCTCCAGATGTAGACAATACTTCGATGACTCCGTCACCGATCTCGATAATGGATACGTCAAAGGTACCTCCACCCAGGTCGTATACCATGATCTTTTGCTCACCTTCGTTGTCTAGTCCATAGGCAAGAGCTGCCGCTGTCGGTTCGTTGATGATACGTTTTACATCAAGACCTGCAATCTTTCCTGCATCCTTTGTCGCCTGACGCTGTGCATCATTGAAATATGCTGGTACCGTGATCACGGCCTCTGTTACCTTTTCTCCTCCCAGATAGTTCTCCGCATCAGATTTTAACTTCTGAAGGATCATAGCAGAAATCTCCTGCGGGGAATATTTTTTATCGTCAACTGCTGCACGGTAATCCGTGCCCATATGTCTTTTAATAGAAGAAATGGTATTGTCTGCATTGGTAACTGCCTGACGTTTTGCCGGCTCACCGATCAGACGCTCTCCATTCTTTGTAAATGCCACAACAGATGGTGTGGTCCTGGCGCCCTCTGCATTGGCGATCACTACAGGTTTTCCACCTTCCATCACTGCAACACAGCTGTTGGTTGTACCTAAGTCAATACCGATAATCTTACTCATGATAATCTCTCCTTTTATTTCTTTAAATTTATATGAATGAAATGAAATAACTCTCCTTACTGTTGCCTAATTGACCACTTTCACCATGGAATGTCTAACCACGCTGTCCTTATACATATATCCTTTCTGGAATTCTTCAGAAATAATGTTAGCCTCCATGGAATCATCCTCGTCATGCATCACTGCATTGTGGAGATTTGGATCAAATTCTTTTCCCACTGCTTCGATGGGGACAACCCCAATCTCTTCAAGCACTGTGGAAAACTGTTTATACACCGCTTCCATGCCCTTCACAAAAGCATTCTCTTTTTCCTCTTCGGTAACTGCCCCCAGCCCCCGTTCAAAATTATCCACTACGGGAAGAATCTTTTCAACAACGGATTTGGCGCCAATTTCAAACATCAATGTCTTTTCCTTCTCCGAGCGGTTCCTGAAATTCTCAAACTCTGCCATGTTGCGCAAAAGCCTGTCATTTAATTCCTCGATCTTTTCATCTTTTTTATCTTTTCTCTTTTTCTTTTTTTCTTTTGCTCCCGCCTTGGAATCCTTTTTCTCCTCTGATTCCGGCGTCACCTCTTCACCAGAAGCCATGTTCTCTTCCTCCTGGATATCTTCTGACTTTTCTTCCGCAGAAATCTCCTCTGCATCGTTCTCATTGTCAATCTGCTCGTTTATCTTTTCCTCTGCCACGTTCTCTACCGCCTTTCCACCTATCATTCCTTGGATTTAAAAATATCATCCAGCTGCTGCATACAGTTTTCCAGAGTTCCAACCACTTTCTCATAATCCATACGCTTTGGTCCAACAATTCCTATTTTCCCATAAACGCCTTCTTTAATCTTATAAGTAGCGGTCACAACAGAACAGTTTTTCATGGCTTCTACCGGAGACTCGTCGCCAATATATACCTGAATCCCATGCTCTTCCGGATCTGCCTCATCGTTTACCCACGCTTCCAGTCTCTGTTTTTCCTCAAAAGTGGATAATAATTCTACCATCTTCTCTTTATCACTAAGTTCAGGATATTTTAAAATATTAGTAGCGCCAGATGTATAAATCTCTGATGTTTCCTCATCCTTCAGCGCCTCTCCAATGCAGTCGAGAATGCTGGAAGCAAGATCTCCGTATTCGCCTGCCTTCTCTTTGATATCCTGCATGATCGCCAGATTGATCTCTGTCACATCCAGACCATTTAAAGCCGCATTTATGAGGAAATTCAACTGCGAGACTATATTATCATCAATCGGGTATGCCAGATCAATAAACTTGTTATTTACATGGTTATTATCCAGAACAACAATGACAAGAAGCTGTACATCCGATATTTGATTCAGCTGAATAAATTTAATCTTCTTATGCTCATATCTCGGTTTGGAAACCATGGTCGTATAATTCGTATTCTCGGCAAGCAGCTTCGCCACCTGTTTCAAAAGCAGATCAATCTTATCCGCCTTCTCGATCAGCACTCCTTTCATATCGTCTACTTCTTTTTCTTTATTTTTGAGAACTGTGTCTACATACAGACGATATGCCTTATCAGAAGGAATCCTTCCCGCTGAAGTATGGGGCTGGAGAATATATCCCATTTCCTCCAGATCTGCCATCTCATTCCGAATCGTCGCGGAACTCAGATTCAGATCCGTATACTTGGAAACAGTACGTGAACCAACTGGTTCCCCGCTCTCCATGTAATTATGGATGATGGCTTCCAGAATCTTCTGCTTCCGCTCATCCAATACCATGTAATCACTTCCTTTGTTAGCACTCAACAATATCGAGTGCTAATCATTGACTAAATTAAAGATAACACCCTTGCACGCGTTTGTCAAGGGTGTTTTTTAGTTTTATGATGAAATTTCCATTATATCACTGGGAAATCAAACCTTTTCAGGAAATTTGGAATCGGATTGCAGTTCTGAAACCACATTACCCGGTCATTTTCTCTGGCTGCATTGACGATCTCTCCGATCCATTCATACTCTTGTAGTGCTCCCAGGAGAGCCAGTATGCTCCACACAACAAAAAATCCCGTAATCACGCCAAAAAATGCTCCTCCCAGCTTGTTCAGCCCTCCAAGGACTGGCGCTTCACCAATGATCTGCAGCAGATTACCAACAATATTGAAGACAATAATGGCCACAAAGAGAGCTAAAATATATCCGATACCTTCTTTCGCTGTAACTGTATCGGGAAGCCTATTCGCGATAACCGGAGCTATACCGATAGTCGCAGCGATAATAAGCAGATTTTTAACCACACTGTACAGGCTGAGAAGTAATCCTTTGTTAGATCCGATCAAAATACAGCAAAGTATGACCACGAATAAAAATATCTCCAGTACCTGTCCCTGCATATCTCCTGACATAAGTCCTTTCTCCTTTCAATTCCCCACAGTGATCAGCCTATTTTTATTTTCTTAATCGTTGTCTCATCCAAAAGAAAGTACTGATTGTCCCTCTGTGCGGGAAAAAAGTATTCATATTTTTTCCCAAAATCAAAAGAAAACTTTTCTTTTCCGTTCTTTCTTAATATATGACAGCTTTGATCGTCTGTGAAAATAATCTCCTGATCTGCCATAACAATATCTGTATACTTGTAACCAATCTTCTCAGTCATCACTTCCTTTCCCCGAAAAGAAAACAGATGTGCAGACTGATTTTCTGTGCTGCCAGGATTTCCCGTAAGCACTAATAAATTATCCTCATCATATGACAGACTTTTTATCTCTTTTTCAAATTTTTTTTCAAATATCATCTCCGGCTTCTTCATATTTTCAAAAAAAGAAAAGCCATTTTCATAGCAGATGGCAACCTCGTCCTCCGCGACAAATCTGATACAGGAAATCATGTTCTTTTCAAAAGATTTTCCACCTACAAGAGTATTCTGATCCTGACCGACTTCAGTAAAGTTATAAAAACAGACTTTGTTTTCCACACCACCGCTGGTCAGCATATATGCCGCTACCAGGCTGTCACCATCCGGAGATATATCAAAATCCAGGGGGTAGCCATTGTCCGTAACGTTTGTGGGCACTTCTACCTTCAATGGCTCTACTGTGTTATAAGGATCATATATGTTGATTACATCCGAATCTTCATCATGAAGCAGTACCGCCACTTTTCCATTGGCAGCCACTTTCAGCCTTCCGATGGGAAACGTCATCTCCATATCAACTCCTGAATCCCTGCCATTATACACATAAAACTTCTTGGCACCGATATCTGCCACCGCCACATAGTCCCCGCATATATCTACCTGGGGATTCTCCATCTCATATCCGCCGTTCCACAATGTCTTTCCGCTTCCGTCCAGCAGGGAGATCCCATCTCGGCTGTACTTTAAAAGCTTATTCTGAAAAGTACGATAGGTGACATTGTTGCTGTCTGTCCTGGCAGTCTCACCCACCACATCATATCCAGAAAACGATCGGTTCATGTAATAATAGGATACGGTAACGATTGCCGCAATTCCAATAATCAGTGCCACTCCTATGGAAATAGCCAGCACCCGGAAACGGCGTCTCTTTTTTATCTTTCTCTCATCTTCAAAATCCTTTTCCGAAAAATCATACATCTGCCAGCTTCACCCCGTTCCCAGTATCCAAATCATCATCTATTCGACAGTATACCATATGAATTCCTTTTTTTCAATCGGATTCTTCCATATAGCTCGACAGCTCATTGTGGCGCCTGTCCTCCTTCTATACCGCCTTGGGAGACCGCAGCAGCTGGTACCTCCGGAACAGCAGCTGTTCCGGAAACAGCTGCACTGCTCGTCCCTGCTACTGCATTTCCACTGACCACACCACTGCCTATGGTCTCTACCGTGGTTTTCTTATCTTTGTTTTTCACCCCCAGCACGGCAGACTGAAGCCCCGAGATCTGGTTTTTAAGTTCGGTAAGACCGTTATTATTTCCCCATGCCACAACTCCCAATGCCAGTCCCAGCACAACCACCATCGCAGCCAGCCCATAGGTCCATTTTCCCTCTTCTTGTTTTTTCTTTTCTTCATTTTCCCGGAGAACTCCCCGGATGTTCCGAAGCACCCGGTCATCCTCCTGCTCCACGATATGCACAAACCGGTTTGCTTCTTCCATCATATAGCTGCGCATCTCGGGATTTTTTTCATAATATATGTAATATCCCTCCTGGCGGCAAAAACCACTGTTCTCATAGAGGTAAAAATCATCTCCTGCCCCATTTTCTTCATATATATATAGAAGTTTGTCGCCCTCTGAAAAGTTGCGCCGGTGTATTTCAAGAAGCCTGTCCATCCCATCCCTGTTCTGTCCTTTTCCCGAATAGTACCAGCCCACAATATCCAGATCTGTAAAATTCTCTTTGATATCTGTATAAATGCCTGTCCACATTTCCTGCGAAAATGTATCACTGTCCCGATTATGAAAATCCTTGATAGAAACCATTCCCGATATAAGAAATACCTTTTCCCTGGCATGATAAAAACGATGTCCTAGAAGCACACCGCCCAGTTCTGTACCTTTTCTCTCTTTAGACATCCTTCTGGCAAAAGACATTACATAGTCCTCTACATATATCTTTGTCTTCCCTTTTGTATCACCTATCTGACGTACGCTTTTTGGTGCTTTCCAGTCCATGATATCCCTCCGTTTTATTCGTTTTGCTCTCATTATAAAACAAGGAAAATAAAATTTTTGTCGCATTCTGAAAAGAAAATCAGATTTTTTATTTTTCATGAGTATTTTTCGTTTATCTGCCAATACTTTTCTTAGATAAGCAGTTATCATGGCCGTGCCGCCAGAAGTGGCATGTCCATTTAGAAAGGGAGTACGCAAATGATTTATTATTTTAATCCTGCCGACCGGCACGCATTAAGTGAATTTTCAAGAACTTTATCTATTTTAATGAGAAAACATGATATTTCAAATAGAGAAACCGTAATTGTATGTATCGGCTCCGACCGGGCAACAGGAGACTCTCTAGGTCCTATTGTCGGGCATTTTCTTGCAATGCATCAAAAAAACTTCCATCTTTACGGCACTCTGGAAAACCCGGTCCATGCCAAAAATCTGGAAGATGCTCTTGAATTTATAAGAAAGAATCACAGAAACCCCGTGATCATCGCCGTCGACGCTTCACTTGGCATCGCGGAGCACGTCGGCTATATCACCGTGGGGGAGGGATCCCTCGCCCCTGGTGTGGGAGTCTCCAAAGAACTTCCCTCTGTGGGAGATCTGTTTATTACCGGAATTGTGAACCTGTCAGGCTTTGGCGGACAGATGCTTCTGCAGACCACCAGGCTGAATCTGGTCATGCGTCTGGCAGATTTCATCTACCGTGGACTGAACCGCAGCCTGATCCGGGAATACGCCTCGTCCTCCTCAAGCCATTCAAAGCTCAGTCCTGCCCTGCAGCGCGCGGAATAATGTCACCTCATCGATATATTCCAGATCACCGCCCACCGGCACTCCACTGGCAATGCGGGTCACCTTGATCCCAGCCGGCTTCAGAAGTTTGCTGATATACATCGCTGTAGCCTCTCCCTCCAGAGATGAATTAGTAGCTATGATAACTTCGTCCACATCCGTCTGAAGGCGCTGCATCAGTTCCTTTAGGCGGATGTCGGCTGGTGTCACTCCCAATGTGGGATTGATAGCGCCATGAAGCACATGATATACTCCCTCGTACTGCCCGGTCTTTTCGTAAGCGATAAGATCTCTCGTATCCTCTACCACCATAATGGTCTTCTTATCCCGTTTGGGATTCGCACAGATGGGACAGATCTCACTGTCAGTCAGAGTAAAACATTCTTTGCAGTAACGTACATTTTTTTTCGCAGAAAGAATAACAGAAGAAAGTTTCTCTGCCCGTTCCTCCGGCATGTTTATGATATGAAAAGCGAGGCGCTGTGCCGATTTTGCACCAATACTTGGCAGCTGCGCCAGTTCTTCGATCAATTGGCTGATCGACTCTGAATAGTAATTCATCAGAATGGAAATCCTCCGCCCAGATTTAGTCCGCCGGTAAGCGCTTCCATCGCCTTGGCATTATCGGCTTCCATCTTACGCAGTGCCTCATTGGTAGCTGCTACAATCAGATCCTCCAGCATCTCGATATCATCCGGATCCACAACCTCCTCTGATAGTTTCACAGAAAGAACTTCTTTTTTTCCAGAGACCTTTACTGTCACAGCACCGCCTCCAGCAGTCGCTTCAAATTCTTTTTCTTCCATTTCCTTCTGCTGCTCTTCCATCTGGCGCTGCATTTTCTGCGCCTGTTTCATAAGATTGTTCATATTTCCAGGCATTCCCCCCTGGAATCCACCACGTCTTGCCATTGTTATTTTCCTTTCAATTAATATCTATTATTTTTAGTCCATAGACTCTATCTCAATATCGCTGTCCGCAAACAGGCCCCTTAATTCAGGAAGCGCGTCGTATTCTCTCTGATCTGCCACCAGACGAAATTCAATGTTTATCCTCTTTCCAATCAGTTCCTCTGCCACATGGCACAGTTTTTCTTTGTGGTCCCCTTCACCAGAGAAATATGCATATGCTGTATCTTCTGAAAAGGCGATCACCAGCGCACCTGCCTCATCCACTGTCAGTGTCACATGGTTCAGCATATTTTTACTGACCGGATCCAGCTGATTCAGCACCTGATGCCAGTTTCCCGCCAGGGATTTCACCTCTCCTGGTACCGCACTCTCCACAATTTTTTCCTGGAGAACTTCTTCCACAGCGTTATCAGAAGGCTGTTCCAGCTTCCGCTGCGTCGGCGCCGCCGCAAAACCGTTTTTCAGCTTCTCTTCTATATTATGGATCCGGTTTACGATAGATTCATAATCCCTCTCCATCTCCGGCTGACTAAGCCGAATCAGCGCCACCTCAAACAGCACTCTTTTCTGGTCAGAATATTTCATCTGATTTTCCACCTCAGACAATATCCGGATGTAGCGGAAGATCATCTCCAGTTCCAGTTCTTTCGCTGTCCCGTTCAGGGTATCCAGATTTTCCTGGGACATATCAATAATTTCCTCCGGATGCTCTGTGCTCTTTACGATCATGAGATTCCTCATATACCAGATCAGCTCATCACAAAACCGTCCCAGATCTTTTCCTGCAGATATGATCCTGTCGATGATCTGCATCATCTCAGCCACGTTTCCCGCTGCCAGGGCTCCCGTGAAGGAAGCATAAACCTCATTGTCCACAGTTCCCAGCACTTTTAGAACTTTCTCGTAAGTCAGTTCCTCACCAAAATAAAAGGAGATACATTGCTCCAGAAGGCTCAGACCATCCCGCAGGGCACCGTCTGCCAGCTTGGCGATATACGTCAGCGCCCGATCTTCTGCCGGGATTCCTTCCTGGTCCAGAAGCTCTCTCAGTCTCCCGGCGATGGTCTCCACAGAAATCCTCTTAAAATCATATCTCTGGCAACGGGACAGAATGGTCATAGGGATCTTATGAACTTCTGTCGTCGCCAGAATAAAGATCAGATAAGATGGCGGCTCCTCCAATGTCTTTAAGAGCGCATTAAATGCACTTGTGGTAAGCATATGCACTTCGTCGATAATATATACTTTGTACCTGCCCTGGGCCGGAGAATACTGAACCTCTTCGATCACCTGGCGTATATCATCCACTTTGTTATTGGATGCCGCATCCATCTCCACCACATTCATGGAATTCCCTGCGGCGATCGCCTGACACATCCCGCACTTCCCACAGGGACCATTTTCCCCCGGGGTTTCACAGTTGACCGCCCTGGCAAATATCTTTGCCACCGTTGTCTTTCCAGTTCCCCGGGTTCCACAGAAGAGATAGGCATGTCCAACATGGCCGGCACGGATCTGGTTCTTCAGAGTGGTAACGATATGATCCTGTCCCTTTACCTCCTCAAAATTGTCCGGTCTGAATCTGCGGTACAGCGCCTGATAAGACATGCCTTGCTCCTCCTTATAACATTACGGTCTGCTTAATCACCAAAACAGATACCAAGATTTTTTGCTTCCTGGATCGTGGATGAATCTGGATCCACCATCTTCAATTTTCCAGCCACCTCACTCAGAGGCACAGGAACGATCTCATTTCCTTTGAAGCCTACCATATAACCAAATTTTCCTTCAAGAATCAGTCCTGCTGCCGCTGCCCCGAGCCGGCTGGAGATCACCCGGTCATAAGCGCATGGACTTCCACCACGCTGGGTATGCCCTGGCACCGTGATCCGGATCTCCTGCCCAGTCCGCTCCTCAATCTCTGCTCCGATCTTATAGGAAATGCTCGGATATGGGTTGTTCTTTAACTTCTCTTTATATTCTTTTTTGGAAAGCATGGCATCTTCTTTGGAAATAGCTCCCTCTGCCACAGCAAGAATGGAAAAACGCTTCCCTGCCTCCGTTCTCTTTTCGATAGCTGATATAACGGAATCTATATCATAGGGAATCTCCGGGATCAGTATTACATCTGCCCCGCCTGCTATACCAGCATGAAGTGTGAGCCAGCCCACTTTATGCCCCATAACTTCCACAATAAATACCCTGCCATGAGAATAAGCTGTAGTGTGAATGCAATCGATGCAGTTAGTAGCTATGTCCACCGCACTCTGGAATCCAAAGGTCATATCTGTACCCCAGATATCGTTGTCTATGGTCTTAGGCAGTCCTACCACATTCAGTCCCTCTTCCCTAAGAAGATTGGCTGTCTTCTGTGTTCCATTGCCGCCCAATATGACAAGACAATCCAGCTTCAGCTTTTGATAGGTATTTTTCATAGCAAGTACCTTGTCCATGCCATTGGCATCTGGCTTTCTCATATGTTTAAAAGGCTGTCTGGAAGATCCGAGAATCGTCCCTCCTTCCGTCAGGATTCCGGAGAAATCAGAAGGTTTCATTTTCACGTATTTTTCATACATGAGTCCTTTATATCCTTCTAATATACCGAGAATCTCTACATCCTTGTCCGCCTCATAAAGAGTTTTCGCCACCCCCCGCATCGTCGCGTTCAGTGCCTGGCAGTCTCCGCCACTGGTCAAAAAAGCTACTCTTCTCATATGCACGTTCCTCTCATTGCCCTTTTACAAGCATTTTTAATAATCTATAACGTCTAATTTTTATCATATCATAATTGCTGATGATTTTCAATTCATTTAGGCTGGCAGCGCATCTGTTTAGCTGGATGGCACATCTGCTTTTACAGATCCCACCTGTACACGGTCTCTGCCGCTTTCCTTTCCTTCATAAAGCGCCTGATCTGCCTCTTTAATCAATTCATCCATATTTCTTTGGGGATTCCCTTCTATGATTCCAATAGTCACCGTAACCCCCAGTTCCTTATCACCATAAGGCATCCGAAGTTTTCGTATCTTTTCAGAAATCTTTTCGGCTTCTTCCAGTGACGTATCCAGCCCTTTCCCTGAAAATACAAGAAGAAATTCCTCTCCGCCCCATCTGGCAGCACACCCCTGTTTTTCCATATTTTTTTTCAATATATTTGACACCTTCCGCAGCACCAGATCCCCACAGTCATGTCCATAATTATCGTTAAATTTTTTAAAAAAATCAATGTCTGCGATCGCCACAGAAAAGGCAGAGCTTTTTTCCTTCGCATCTTCCATCACCTTTCTGAGCCAGATTTCGCCGTAATGCCGGTTATACAGCCCCGTGAGAGAATCCTGTTCCACCAGCTCCCGCAATGCACACTGCATCTGCACGGCAGATTTTCCAATCCTGCCCAGTTCATCTTTGCGTTGTTCCACCATCTCTCCCAGCTCTGCTGTAAAATCTCCCCGTTCCACCTTCATAAGAAAGTTTTGAAGGTTTCTCATCGCCCCAGTCAGCCGCTCCGAATACTGCCACATGATCACACTCATAGCTAAAAGTGCCAGAATAATAATCGTAACAATAGGAAGAACTCCCTGCAGCACAATCCCGCGGACATAGTAAGAAGGTTTTCCAGCAAATATCATCCCGGTGCATTTTTTCTGAGAATCATACAGCGGACAATAATACGCAAAATATTCCTGGTCATTGATACTGGTATCGGCATAAAAACGTTCTGTTTCTCCTTTATACACATCTCTAATGATCACCGCATTTGCTTTGGATCCTATGATCGGCTTATCCTCTTTGTTGTAAATTGTGGTAGCGATACGGGTATCTTTATAAAAAATGCTTATATCTGCACCAGAGATCTTTTTTAATGTCTCCAGCATCTCTATCGCATCTTCTATATTTTTATCCCCCTTAAATATCCCTGTGCTCCCGGAGTCCTGCTGGTACTCTCCCGGAAACTCTTTTTCAAACATATAGGCCGCAGACTGTGCCACATTTTTCAGTCCGGATTCCACTTCCTGGTGAACAGATTTTGCCAGTTGATTACAGCTGTACAAAATGATCATAATGTCGAATAAAAAGATAGGAATAAGTGTAACCCCTAACAGCCTTTTTCTCAAACCTGCTCTCTTCTTCATAGTACCTCCTGATTTTATGTATATATATGTCTAATTATACTATAATATATGGAAAGATTTCAACAAAAAAAACAATCTGGCTTCTTTCTTTCTAATTCGACACATATCGACAAAATCCAGCCTGTTTATAGGACTCCTATAGATTTATATCCCTAAAAATCTTTAGATAAAAAACTGCTGCATCGCATAGGCGATACAGCAGTTTTTTAGATTGATCTACATCATAATATAATTTTCTTTATCCTTACTTACGGTGGAAAATTCGCCGGAGGAAATTATACATTCCTGGTTTGTACACACTGACATCATGACCACCTGGCAATTCAAAGTAAAGATGGGGTACCTGATTCGCAGTCAAAGCATCCGTGTAATCTTTCGGAAAGTTCTTAACCGTTGTATCATTTGTTCCCTTCACAATCATCACAAGGGTATCATCCATGTACTGATCCTGCAGGGTAAATGTCGCAGGGGTAAATAATCCATCTTCATGAACATTCATGTCATTGTGTTCAAAGATGCCAGGAGCCGGACAGAAGGCCCCAACGTACCGGAATGTGTCCTGAAGGGTAAATCCGATATGCAGGCTGACACGTCCTCCCATGGAGAATCCGCATACCGCTGTATTCTCACGCCCTGTCAGCGTGGAGTAATTCTTGTTGATATATGGCATCAGACACTCTTTCAAGTCGTTAATAAAATTGTCAAATGCCGCATAATGTTCCTTACTAAAGAATTCCAGTCCACTGCTATTTCCCTTTTCATTGGCACAGCCATTTGGAAATACTACGATCATTTCCTCTGCATCCCCATTTGCGACAGCATTCCAGATCACATTCTGAACTTTATTTCCATAAAATGTAGTCTCATTCTCGCCGATCCCATGATTCATATATACCACTGGATATTTCTTATCCTTGGTATAACCTTTCGGCAGCACAACCTTTGCCTTTCTCTTAACAATAGCATTTTCCTTGATCACTGTCGAGTCATATGTAATATCCTCAACAGTTCCTGCCGCCTCATCATTCACTTCGTCGAATCCATCCGGCACACTGGAATCTGTATCCTCGATATAAGGTCTGATCGGTTTCATCTCAGATACCGGCGGCTCTGTCTCAAGAGGTTCTTCTGTCTGTTGGGGATCCTCCGTCTGTTTTGGTCCCTCTGTATTCTGTGGCTGGCCACTGGTCTGCGGAACCGGTGTCACCACAGGTGTTGGCACTGGAGTTGCAGAAGGAACTGCCGTTGGCACTGGTTTTTTCCCATCCTCTTTCTTTTTGATCGTAACCACCGTCTTTCCAAGCTTCTTTGTCTTTTTCTTATAGGTTTCTTTTACCGTGATCGTAACTTTTCCTGCTTTTTTTGCAGAAACCACACCGCTCTTAGACACACTCGCTTTTGCTTTTGAAGATGAAACAAAACGATATACTGCTTTTTTCTTTTTTCCGTTTATCACAATCTTCTTTTTCTGACCGACTTTCATCGTAATCTTTTTTGTCTTGAGCTTTGTCTTTTTTGCCGCCTGGGATGCCACAGATAACGAACTTGAAAAGGCAAGTCCCAGGATAAGCAGCATACATATCACTCTTTTTATTGAACTCTTAAACATAATAAACACTCCCTTCATCTATAACCGAACCAGTTTCCTGGTACCCATTATTTGTTTTTGATATACTCGTCAATTGCCCTGGCTGCTGATTTACCTGCCCCCATGGCAAGGATCACAGTAGCTGCGCCTGTCACAGCATCTCCACCGGCATAAACGCCCTCGCGGGTCGTCTCGCCCTTTTCATCCTTTGTGATCAGGCACCCATGGTTATTGGCATCCAGTCCTGGTGTAGTAGAACGGATCAGCGGATTCGGACTGGTTCCGATGGACATGATCACAGAATCCACATCAAGCACAAACTCACTGCCTTCTTTCACGATCGGACGACGTCGTCCGCTCTCATCCGGCTCACCAAGTTCCATCTGCACACACTTCATTCCAGATACCATGCCATCCTCATTTCCCAGGATCTCCACCGGATTATGCAGTGTCTTGAAGATGATTCCTTCCTCTTCTGCGTGCTCAACCTCTTCTTTTCTCGCCGGCAGTTCTTCCATGCCACGGCGGTATACAATGTACACTTCTTCAGCGCCAAGACGCTTTGCACTTCTTGCGGCATCCATCGCCACATTTCCTCCGCCCACGACAGCTACCTTTTTCGCGTGCTGGATCGGTGTCTTGGAATCTTCTTTATATGCTTTCATCAGATTGATACGGGTCAGGAACTCATTGGCAGAGTAGACACCTTTCAGACTCTCGCCTGGAATATTCATAAAGCGTGGAAGCCCTGCTCCGGAGCCTACAAATACCGCTTCATTTCCCATCTCAAAGAGCTCATCGATAGTAAGCACTTTACCGATGACCATATTTGTCTCCACGTCTACTCCGATGGCTTTCAGATTGTCGATCTCCTTCTGAACGATCGCCTTAGGAAGACGGAACTCTGGGATACCATAAACCAGTACACCTCCGGCAAGGTGAAGCGCTTCATAGATCGTTACTTTATATCCCATCTTGGCAAGGTCTCCCGCCACTGTAAGTCCGCTGGGTCCTGCTCCGATCACAGCAACTTTATGTCCATTCTGCTCCGGCATAACTGGATTATCTGTGCAGTGTTCCCTGTGATAATCTGCCACAAAACGCTCCAGACGGCCAATTCCTACCGGTTCACCTTTAATCCCGCGCACACATTTTCCCTCACACTGGCTTTCCTGCGGGCACACACGTCCACACACTGCCGGAAGAGAGGTAGACTTGGAAAGGACTTCAAAAGCTCCCTCCATATCCTCATTCGCCACTCTCTCAATAAAAGCAGGAATATCAATCTGTACTGGACAGGCGCTGACGCAAGGCTTTTTCGGACAATTCAGACATCTTCTGGCCTCATTTACTGCCATATCATAGGTATATCCCAGAGCTACCTCTTCAAAATTTTTATTTCTTACATCCGGATCCTGTACCGGCATCGGGCATTTATTCACATCCATATTACGTTCTGCCATTTTACTCTGCTCCTTTCTTCAGCAAGTTGCAGGCTTCTTCGCGGGCATGCGTCTCAAATTCCTTATACATGGTTCCGCGGTGCATCGCCTCGTCAAAGTCTACCAGATGACCGTCAAAGTCTGGACCGTCCACACAGGCAAACTTTGTCTCGCCGCCCACGGTCAGACGGCACCCGCCGCACATACCAGTACCGTCGATCATGATCGGGTTCATGCTGACCATCGTTTTGATCCCATATTTCTTTGTCGTAAGACATACAAATTTCATCATAATCAATGGTCCGATGGCGATCACTTCATCGTATTCATTTCCTTCATTAATCAGTTTTTCAAGGGCATCGGTAACAAGTCCTTTTTCACCATAGCTTCCGTCATCTGTCATCATCACAAGTTTATCGCTTGCATTCTTAAACTCGTCCTCCAGGATCACCAGATCCTGATTTCTAAATCCAACGATAGAATGTACCTCTGCTCCCAATTCGTGCAGCTTTTTCGTCACTGGATAGGCAATGGCACAGCCGACACCTCCGCCGACCACAGCAACCTTTTTCAATCCCTCTGTATGAGTAGGAACCCCGAGAGGTCCCACAAAATCGTGAATATATCCCCCTGCTTCCAGAGTATCTAACTCCATGGTAGATCCTCCAACGATCTGATAAATGATCGTAACCGTTCCTGCTTCCCTGTCATAATCCGCAATTGTCAGCGGAATTCTTTCACTGTCTTCTTTGGCGCGAAAGATTATAAACTGTCCCGGTTCAGCTTTTTTTGCGATCAGCGGAGCCTCCACTACCATTTTAGAAACGGTAGGGTTCAGGGACGTTTTCTCTACAATTTTGAACATAAATATGCCTCCTGCCTTGTTTTTAGATAAAAATCGTCAATACCTCTGTTTATTTTATCATATATTTAATCCTTAAGCAAGAATTTCCTTAGCCTGACAGCGGCGTCTCCCATTATTCCGGCAGCGCCATCGAACTGGTTCAGTTCTCCGGCTCCGCCGCGCCAAACAGCATATGATCCAAAATTTCACAAGCCTGCCCCACCAGTTCCGGGCAGGGTCTCTTTTTGTAATATTCGGAGCTCCGCGGTTCTGGAACAGCCCCTGTCCTGTATTCTTCTGACACCGTGGCCTGCCCGCCGTCCAGTCCCAGCAGTTCCCGGCAGATAATACTGCCGTTCTGTTTTTCAAACTCTTTTGTCAGTTTCTGTATCATCTCATAATTCTCTTTTTTCTGTTCTTTGTCCTTCGGGTCTGAGGATGCCGTGATCATCCCCGCAACCATTGCCATTCCGGATACGGTACCACACACATGGCGGAGCCTTCCTAAGCCTCCCCCAAAGGAAGCCGACATTTTTGCCGCCTGATCCCAGTCCAGCCCCAGCACGTCGGCATACGCCAGCACCACTGACTGAGAGCAGTTATATCCCTTCTTAAATAATTCTATTGCTTTTTCTTTTCTGGATTCCAATTTTTTCTCCTCCTTTAAAACGATAATACAACTTCATATCTTTGATCCAGCTCAGCAGTACCACTGAGCTTCCTCATTTCTCTCTCTTTCATCCTGCCACATTTTATTGACAAAATCAAGGTTTCGTACTAAAGTAAATTAATAACGGTTGTCGCACAACCATAAATCTGTGAAAGAGAGGCATTGTAGTACTATGAGTGAATGCAATCATGATTGTTCCAGCTGCAGTTCAAACTGTGGAGAGCGAGAGCCTGGATCTTTTCTGGAAAAACCACATCCTGACAGCAGTGTAAAAAAAGTGATCGGCGTCGTCAGCGGCAAAGGAGGCGTAGGGAAGTCCATGGTCACTGATCTTCTCGCAGTGGCTTTCAGCCGTAAGGGATATCACTGCGGTATCCTGGATGCGGACATCACCGGTCCATCGATCCCGAAAGCATTTGGGATCACGGAAAAAGCTATGGGAAATGCCACGACTATTTTTCCGGTCAAATCAAAAACAAATATAGATATCATGTCCATTAATCTTCTATTGGAAGATGAGACCGATCCTGTCATCTGGAGAGGACCGGTCATCGCAGGAACCGTAAAGCAATTCTGGACTGATGTTCTTTGGGAAAACGTAGATTATCTCTTTGTGGATATGCCTCCTGGGACAGGAGACGTTCCGCTTACTGTATTCCAGTCCCTGCCCCTGGACGGCATCGTCGTCGTGACCACCCCTCAGGATCTGGTATCCCTGATCGTGAGCAAAGCTGTAAAGATGGCAGAAATGATGAATATACCAGTACTGGGAATTGTAGAAAATATGAGTTATGCCCTGTGTCCTGACTGCGGTAAGCATATTTCCGTATTTGGAGAAAGCCATGTTAAGGAGATCGCTGACCAGTATGGTTTGATCGTCCTAAGCCAGCTTCCGATTAATCCGGAACTCACCAAAGCAGTAGACAACGGTAAGATCGAAGATTTTTCTTTTGATTATATGGATGATGCTGTAAAGATCATCGAAAACCTGGAGGTATAGAAAAATGGACACTCCTGTCTGTTACATTTTTGGCGCGGGGGAATTTACCTCCTGTGACATATCACTTATGGATGAAGATCTGGTCATTGCCGCTGACGGCGGCTATGACCACCTGATTCAAATCGGGCTTCGGGCAGATATTGCCCTGGGAGATTTTGATTCTGTTCAATCCCATGAAATATGGGAAGATACAATCTGTGAAAAATACACCTATCCTCCGGAAAAAGATGATACGGATATGATGCTTGCCATCAAACTGGGGCTTTCCAAAGGTTACCACACTTTCGAGATCTATGGCGGGCTGGGCGGGCGTTTGGACCATTCCATAGCCAATATCCAGGCACTTTCCTACCTTGCCGCCGAAGGCGCCCAGGGAATTCTCCATCACGATCAATACGTGCTGACGGTGATCCAAAATTCTGGTTTTACAATTCCAAAGGATTTTACTGGTTATGTATCGGTATTCTCCCTCAGTGACAAAAGTCAGAATGTAACCATCAAAGGATTAAAATATGAACTTGAAGGAAGCACCCTGACAAATCAATTCCCCTTGGGGATCAGCAACGAAGCCACTGGAAAAAAGGGAAGTATCAGTGTGGAAAACGGAACCCTTCTGATCCTATGGCAGGGAGAAAACCAGTCTTTATAGCTGATATATCTCCCGTTCTCTCTCTAGAAGCGCTTTGTAATTATAGACAAGGGTTTCCTGATCTGCGAAATCATACTCAAAACTTCCTTTTAGAAAACGATAAGACATCAGAGTCCAGTCATTGCACAGCTGGTTTATTTTAATATAATATTCCTGTTGTTTTTTATCTGCAAACAGATTTATGAGCATCTTCAACTGGGGAACATGGGTATCCGTCATAATGTTATGGGCAATTTTACGAAGTTCAAATCCCCTTAGAGAAGACAGATCCGAGTAAAGATATTCACAATAGTCCAGACCTGTCCTAAGTCTGCCGCCCTGTTCTAATTTTATATTTTCTTCCATGTGATTTTTTCTTGCCTGTACCCAGTCAATCTCCTTCTCTTTTTTATCCCAGGTCACTTCCCCTTCTATGTAAGCGATGGGAATCGGCTGATGCTGACCAATTTCAAGAATGTTCCCAAAAGGAAGAACCCCCTTATGTGTCGTCGGCTGGGACGTTGAGGCACAGACATCCACGATGTGCAGCCCTTCCTTGTCCACTCCTGTCACCAGTGTACAGTGCTGTATCCCATCATTGACAAAAGCCTTATAATATCCATAATCTCTCGAATTCAACGAAATCATAAACGCACCGTGCTCTGACAAAATCTCATATGCCACTTCCCTTATGTGCTGTGGCAGAATCTCCCCTGTCTTATACGCAATCTGATTTTCCGAACAAAAATAATGTATGCCCTGAATAAAATTAGCACTCAGACTGATTCCATCCTGATATGACAAACTGAGCCTGACACCAGCATAGGGAAGCTGTACCTCCAATTCACTCAACCTCACTCCTTTATAGCGCATCATCTGAAGAAATGATCCCATAAAACAATTATTACATTCGCACATTGAGAGGTTCGCATCCAATACTAGTTCCATACCTAATTCCATATCCATAATCAGTTCCTCCTTAAAATTCTTTTGTTCTTTAATTATTATACAGGAAACAGGAAAAAGATGGTATACTTTTGCGCGAACCGTGTTATTTCGTGTCTGAAATAACGATGCTTCGTCGTTTGAGGCCATTTTTTATGATTTCAGACACGAAATCGCACAGTTCGCGCACTCCCCCTTGTTTTTGTCAATTTTTCCGCTATACTATTACACAACAAGTCGACTGCACCGGTGCATTGCATATTTTTCGTAAAGGAGGATACTGCAATATGGCAGTCATTCACGCGGAACAGTTTCTGGAGCAGATCCAGTCATCTTACCAATTCACGGATCTGGAAATGAAGCGTCTAAAGTACACCCTTAAGGCTGTAAGTTCAGAACTGGTCAAGACATTGCTGCTTTCCGTTTTATTTTTTTACCTGGGACATCTTCCCGAATTTTTCATCGGTGTACTGGTACTTATCACCATCCGGTGCAATTCAGGCGGTCTTCATATGGAACATTTTATTACCTGTTTTTTATTTACATTGACATTTATGCTGTTGACAGTGATCGTTCTGCCTGCCTGTGTATCGGTTCCCTATGCTTTCAAACCTGTGATACTGGCTCTTTGTATCCTAATCACATTTCTGGCTTCACCAGTGGCGGCAAAAAAAAGACCCCCCGCAGCACCAGAGACCAAACGCCGGTACCGCAACAGGGCGACAGGACTTTTGTTCCTTTACTCTGTTTTTATTATCATTTTGAAAACAACTCCAATCGCAGATATCTGCTTCTGGATTATTGTTTTACAGACATTACAACTACTTTGTGCCTTTGCCGCACAGAAAGGAGGGAAGAATGAAAAAATTCAATAGCAGTCTTTTATTTAAAATCTGCAGTTTATGCATTGCCATGGCTGCCATGATGACCACCGGCGTTATCAGTCTTTGCTTCTGGGGTGAGCCGGATTATCCAACAGAAGACTAATAAAAACCAGACGCAAAAAAAATTAAACCAACCAGACACTATAATAAAAAGGCTTATTTACATGTAAGCCTTTTTATTTTGATCCGCACTGCAAACCAATCCGTTTCTTCTACTGTGTACTTATTCATGTACAATTGTCCCTTATAATGGTTCAGCGTATCCAGCACATTATACAGTCCCAGCCCACGCATCTCTGCATTTTCCTTTGTACTGTATCCTTTCTTGGAAAAATTGGTGATCTCATACATATTTGTATTCCGGATCGGGTTCGATATAATGAATTCATACCAGTCCCCCTCTTCGTGCAAAGACAGCCGGATCTCCTTTTTGAGATAGTTGGTCTCAACCTCCTCGATGGCATTGTCGATCAGGTTCCCAAAGGTACCGATCAGCTCTGTGAGGGGAATATTGGTGCATATCTTTTTCACTGATATCTCCTGTGAAATATGAATACCCCGGTTTACTGCCTCCGAAAATTTGACTCCGAGAAAACCCGACAGCACTGGATCTTCCACCTTGATCAGGCTGTAAAAGGCGTCCATTCTCTGAATCTTAGACATATAACCTTCCAGTGTCTCTACCAGACAATCATAAGTCTGGCACCGATTGATTATTCCATAAATTGCCTGCAGATGGGCATCAAACTGGTGCTGTTGCTGCCGGATCCTTGTGATCACATCCCGCATAGGTTTTTCAAATTTGCTGCGCTCCTTTAATTCAACCTCATTTTTGATAAACTGAGACATCATTGGAAACAAGATAACGATCATCAGGATCAAAAAGATAAAACTGTAAATCGGCATACTTTCCAGAACCCGGAAATACGACACGGCAAAGAGCATGATACTTCCCACTGCCGCACAGATATAACACAGCATCTTGTAACGGCATTTTACAAAATCCTGGATCATATTCCAGTTGATCCACCTCTTTCTGCGGGCAGCGCACACCACAAGCAGGGCGCCGCCGGTTCCGATAAGACCTGCCCGGGAATCTCCCACCATCTCCTTCCAGAAAAAGGCAAAGGGAATATAGAGCAGAAGTTCAATGGCACTTACCATCAAAAACGCTATGATACAATACAAGACACTGATATTTATATTGCTTTGATAGATCAGCTTCACACCAGCTATCAATATAGCATAAACCAGAAACATCCACACCCCAGTCAGTTGGAACATATTGAAAAGAGCTAAAATAGTAGTTTGCATAAGGATTATGCTTATTTTTTTGCCAATGTCTTTTTTCTGGCCGCCTCCGAACAGGCTGTCGATAACAATAAATACCGCCGTCTGCTCTATCCCTGCCATTAAAATATTACTAATCACGCTCAATTACTCCTTGTATTTCCGAAAACCATTTGGTTCTTCCAAAATCAATCATTTGATCTTCTTTGTACACTTTCACATATTTATTAACTCTGTCGATATGTTCCACATGATCCAGATTTACCAGAATCCCACGATGGCACTCTACAAAAGGATTGAACCCCATGGCATTCAATTCTTTCTGAATCTGTTTTAACGTCAGCTTGTTCACATAAAATTTATCCGATATTGTATGTATGAGCAATCTTCTATTAATACAGCGGATGGTTATAATTTCATCAACTTTTATAGGATAAAAAACAGAATCAACCTTAAAATAAAGATACTGCTCTCTGGCGACAGACTTTCTGTCCTTGAGAAGTTTGTCGATTTCCACAGCAAGCTGTTTCTGCTTCTCATCATCAATCGGTTTTAAAATATAGCTATAACAGGAAACTTCGCGATAAGAATGGAGTTCGAGATTGGCAATAGATGTCACAAAGATAATTGGCGTAACTTCATAATAATCAATATTGCGAATCTGTTTGGCAAATTTTACGCCCGACACATCATTTCCCTGCAGGTCATGTAATGAAATGTCGACAAGAAACAGATCCATATGACATTCAAGTGCAATCTGCATCGCCTCTTTTTCATTAAAAGCTGGATAAACTGTTATTCTTTCCTTGCTTGTAGTAACAATATCACATAACAGCTGGTTGCACTCAACTTCATCTTCAAGTACAAGTATGTTTTTCAATTCATCTCACCTAACACTTTCACTGAACGTATCAGCTCAACGATTTCATCTCAAAAAGCGGATGAAGCGAGCTGTTCCCCTGACCATATTATACCTGTATTGTGATAAAATGTAAACAAAGAGAACGGATATATTATCCATATTATTTAGGACAATGTATCCGTTTCGTCGTTTCCCTGATATTTTTGCGCCTTCTGTGTCATTTCCAGAATGTATTTCTTCATGTTCTCATTCAGTTTAGAATAATACTTTAATAACAGAATCTCTCTGTTTCCACGCACCAGCCCCTCCATCTCTGCAAAAGGATTTTTTCTTGGGCTGATCTCCAGCACATAATCTGCTGATACATCGAAATACGTCGCATACTTTGTGATCTCGATAGAATTTGGATAACTCTTACCCTGCTCAAGCAGACTGATACGCTGTTGCGTCAGATCCAGGGCTTTACCAAGCTCTTTCTGCGATAATTTATTCGAAATACGCAATTCCAGTAATCTCATACGCACACATCCTTTATACAATATAGCATATATGTAAATATGAGACTTTTTCACATCAAATATACGTAGCAAGCTGCGCATTCACACTGTTTTGGTGTAACGCATACTTATATTACATGTAAATCACTATTTTTTACCCTTTTTTATCCCTATAGCGCCATTTGGTTAAGAAAAAGGGCTAAAAAAGCAAAATAATAAGGGACAGTATCATATATCAATACCGCCCCTTTTGCTTTTCGTACACGAAAATTAGAATCTGCGGTTAACAGGACTTGAACCTGCACGGGATCCCCCACTAGAACCTAAATCTAGCGCGTCTGCCAATTCCGCCATAACCGCAAGTATAGATATTATAACAGAAAAGATAAGCCTGTGTCAACATTTCTATTTTTTTATCTCACAGGTACTGTTAAGCCAGCCTGGCAGCAGCGGAAATCTGCCCTGGAGGTACTAAAGCCCCAGAAACCTCCGGATCTTCTTCATCTTTTCTTTCGTCATGCGATATCCGTGCCAGTATGCCGTCTCCAGCTTCTGCACATTGCTCTCAAAACTATTCAGCAGATAATTGGGGCGCAGGATCATGACCTTCCCTTCCTTCTCCCATTGTTCACAACGGCGGACAATCTTATTATAACGGTCTGGCCTGGACAATATCGCCTCCCTGACAGCCGGATACTTCCTGGCAAGAATCCTCGCCCCCAGCTTATCATATTTCCCAAGACGTTTGACAAACCCCTTCGGCTGGGTCAGCACCACAAGAAGCTTTTCACATCCATCCTCAAATGCCTTCTCTGACGGAATGGGATCTGAGATTCCACCATCGTAATACTTCTCCCCGTTCAAATCGATCGCTGGGAAAAAAAGCGGCATGGCGCAGGTAGCACGAAGCATCGAATACCGTTCATCCATATCCATGGCGTCCATGTACTGCGCTCCCCCTGTGGAAGCATTTGTCACGCCAACCAGACATGTCCCCTCATACTTCTTAAATGTATCCATGTCAAAAGGGACCAGGTTATTGGGAATCTCACCAAACACAAAGTCCAGTCCAAACAGGCTCCGGTGCTTCCGGTAATTGGATCTTCCCATATATCTCTTATCATTTCTATATTTTTGCAGAATCTCCAGATTTCTTCCCTTTTGACGGGATATATAAGACACACCATCTGATATTCCAGCAGACACCCCGATGCAATAAGGCATCATAATATCCTCAGACAGTAATGCATCCATCACCCCGCAGCTAAATACCGGGCGAAATGTCCCACCTTCTAAAACCAATCCATTCATACAGCTTTCCTCCTAATCCGATATGCCGGCTTCATCGGCAACAAACCAGTTCAATATCTCCTTATGTTAAGGGTCCTTTTTATAACCTGACCGCCTCTGTGAATCATTTCACATTTTACTAGTATGAGAGTATCACAAACTTTTTATGATGTCAATATAAATACTT
This sequence comes from uncultured Roseburia sp., assembly GCA_947246475.1. GTDB lineage: Bacteria > Bacillota > Clostridia > Lachnospirales > Lachnospiraceae > Eubacterium_F. The sequence goes on along the minus strand of CAMXSH010000001.1, from coordinate 91,563 downwards.
CAATACATAGTTTTCGATACTACTTCATCATGTTTAATAAAAAAGCTGCAAAGCCTCCTTTTTAAGACTTTGCAGCTCAAAGATATACGATTTCAACAAACCAATCAGCCGTTTCTGCAAAACGACCCAATGGCGCCAACAGACCAACACTAACAATAGGAATTAAACAACATTCCAGTATATACAGAGGAAGCATAGGCATACCCGATATCACTGCGGTGAAGGTGCGCATAACTAAACACTTTTTTCTCCACATACTCCATCGGATTCATACTCATATACTCACATTTATCCTTCAGCTCTTCCATAAACTTCACAGGGACCTGAAATTCTTTTTCCTTGTCGATACTGAGAAATCCATCCTCTTCAACAGTAAATCCTGCCGCCTCCAGGTCTTCTCTATTCGCCGCCACCAGATTTCGCAGCTCACATCCCGGACGCGAAGGTTTGTGTTTTAACTCCCCATACTCATCACTTCTTGACAGCAGTTTATTAAACAGCTTCAATGTCTTTTCCGCATGTTCCTCAGCCTCTTCCGGCTTCCCATCCAGTGTATTCTGCGCTGCCTCTCCCATCTCCATGGAAATTTCCTTTACATCAAGTGCATAAATCTGTGTATCCGCAGAAAGCTGGATCATGGCAAGGGGATTTGCATTATTCAGCGAAACAATGCTCTTATATTTATTTTTCAGTTCTTTTCTATCATGTACATTTGTCTTCGGAGATACCTTCGGAATATATCCCCCTATAAAATAATTGTATGCTTCAACCATGAAATCACCTCTTTACTTTTTAAAATACCCTGAAGTAAAGTCCTACCTCCATGTAAAGTGAACTTAAAACTCTGGTTATACAAATTCATTATACTACGAAACCTTCATTTGTGCAATATGTACACTGCACAAATTTTTTTTTACAAATATGAGGCTTTTTATTGATTTTTTTATATAAATGCTTTAAAATGAGATTATTGATTTTGATTAAATTTTAACATAATAAATGAAAGGATGGTTTACAAACATGAACAACATGCCAGAAATGAAAATCGGAATTGTTGCAGTAAGTCGTGACTGTTTTCCAGAGACGCTTTCTGTAAACAGAAGAAAAGCTTTAGTTGAGGCGTACACGAAGAAATACGATGCTGCTGACATCTATGAGTGTCCGATCTGTATCGTAGAGAGTGAAATTCATATGGTACAGGCTTTGGAGGACATTAAGAAAGCTGGATGTAACGCACTTTGTGTATATCTTGGAAACTTTGGTCCTGAAATTTCTGAGTCTCTTCTTGCAAAGCATTTTGACGGACCTAAAATGTTCGTTGCTGCTGCTGAGGAGACCGGAAACAGTCTGTTAGACGGACGTGGAGATGCTTACTGTGGTATGCTTAACGCAAGCTACAACCTGAAGCTGCGTAATGTAAAAGCATATATTCCTGAGTACCCAGTAGGAACTGCTGAGGGATGTGCTGACATGATCCATGAATTCCTTCCGATTGCCCGTGCCGTATATGCACTGGAAAACCTGAAGATCATCAGCTTTGGTCCTCGTCCACTTAACTTCCTTGCTTGTAATGCACCGATTAAACAGCTTTATAATCTTGGCATCGAGATCGAAGAGAATTCAGAACTTGACCTTTTCGAGGCATTTAATAATCATGCAGGCGACGAAAGAATTCCTGAAGTTGTAAAAGATATGGAAAAAGAACTGGGAGCAGGTAATAAAAAACCTGAGATCCTTGAGAAACTTGCCCAGTATGAGCTGACTCTTCTTGACTGGATCGAAGATCACAAAGGCTACCGCAAATATGTTGCTATCGCTGGCAAATGCTGGCCTGCATTCCAGACACAATTTGGTTTCGTACCATGCTATGTAAACAGCCGTCTGACAGCAAAAGGCATTCCAGTATCCTGTGAGGTAGATATCTACGGGGCACTTTCTGAGTTTATCGGAACTGCTGTAAGCCTGGATGCTGTAACCCTTCTTGACATCAACAACTCCGTACCACAGGATCTGTACGATGAGGATATCAAGGGCAAATATGCCAGCTATACACTGAAAGATACATTTATGGGATTCCACTGCGGAAATACCGCTTCCAGCAAGCTGTCCTTCTGTGAGATGAAGTACCAGAAGATCATGGCCCGTTCCCTTCCAATCGAAGTTACCAACGGAACGCTTGAGGGGGATATTGTTCCTGGAGACATCACATTCTTCCGTCTTCAGAGTACCGCAGATACCAAACTCCGTGCTTACATAGCACACGGTGAAGTACTTCCGGTCGCTACAAGAAGCTTTGGTGCTATCGGTATCTTTGCAATTCCTGAGATGGGAAGATTCTACCGCCACGTACTGATCGAGGGCAACTATCCACATCACGGTGCAGTTGCATTTGGACATTTCGGAAAGACATTGTACGAAGTATTCAAATATATCGGCGTAGATGTAAATGAGATCGGATACAATCAGCCAGCAGGCGTTCGCTATCCAACAGAAAATCCATTTGCATAAGTACATGCAGTTGAATAATCGTTTGTAATTTACATGCCAGCGGCCCTGAGGTCGGCACCTCGCCCCTCTCTGGCCGCTGCTTTTTTATAACTGTCTGGCATTATAATTGCTCACTGCTGGCAGTTATTTCCAAACATTAAGTTTATTTAGGAGGATTTATATGTATTACATAGGTGTTGACCTCGGTACATCCGCAGTGAAACTTCTTCTCATGGAGGCAGATGGATCGATCAAAAACATTGTTTCAAAAGAATATCCCTTGTCTTTCCCAAATCCAGGCTGGTCAGAACAGAGCCCGGAAGACTGGTGGAATGCTGTTGTTGCAGGAATCAAAGAACTGACAGACGGTTTTGATGCTTCCCAGGTGGCAGGCATCAGTTTTGGCGGACAGATGCACGGTCTGGTGATTCTGGATGCAGATGACAATGTAATCCGTCCTGCGATCCTCTGGAATGATGGACGTACCACAAAAGAAACCAATTATCTGAACGATGTCATCGGTAAGGATAAATTGTCCCAGTACACAGCGAATATCGCTTTTGCCGGTTTTACGGCGCCAAAGATTCTGTGGGTTAAGGAAAATGAGCCAGAAAACTTTGCAAAGATTGCAAAGATCATGCTTCCAAAAGATTATATCGCCTATAAAATGACAGGCGTTCACAGCTGCGACTATTCCGACGCTTCCGGTATGCTCCTTATGGACGTAAAGAACAAATGCTGGTCAAAGGAAATGATGGAGATCTGCTCTGTCAAAGAAGAACAGCTTCCTAAGCTTTTTGAAAGCTATGAGATTACGGGCGCTCTCACCGATGCTGCTGCCGCAGAGCTGGGACTTACCACAACGTGTAAGATCGCTGCCGGCGCCGGAGACAATGCCGCTGCTGCTGTCGGAACGGGAACCGTGGGCGACGGCGGATGTAATATTTCTCTCGGAACCTCTGGAACCATCTTTATTTCCAGCAAGGAGTTCGGTGTGGATAAATTCAACGCCCTTCACTCCTTTGCCCACGCCGACGGAAATTATCATCTCATGGGCTGTATGCTCAGCGCTGCTTCCTGTAACAAGTGGTGGATGGACGATATCATTGGCACAAAAGATTATCCGGCAGAGCAGAAGCCAATCACCGATGACAAACTGGGCGAGAACAATGTGTATTATCTCCCCTATCTGATGGGTGAGCGTTCTCCCCATAACAATCCAGACGCCCGCGCCCTCTTTATCGGCATGTCCATGGACTCCACAAGAGCGGATATGACACAGGCAGTTCTGGAAGGTGTGGCATTCGCCATCCGTGATTCTTTTGAAGTCGCTAAGGATCTCGGCATCAACATCACAGAGACGAAGATCTGCGGCGGCGGTGCAAAGAGCCCGCTCTGGAGAAAGATTATCGCTAACGTTCTGGGAATCAAAGTAAACATTATTGAGAGCGAAGAAGGTCCCGGTCTTGGCGGCGCCATGCTGGCTGCCGTTGCCTGCGGAGAATACACTTCCGTGGAAGAGGCTGCTGCTAAAATTGTTAAAGTCATAGACTGTGTAGAGCCGGATGCTGCCCTCACAGCTAAGTACGATGCAAAATATGCTAAATTCAAGGAAATCTATCCGACAGTGAAAAATCTGTATGATACGTTAAAGGCTTAATGTAACGACCTTTTATCCAAAACAGAAATCTCCCACAGAATCCAGCGTTTATCTGGGATTCTGTGGGAGATTCCTGTTTCATGGGATTTCCAGGTTTTGCCATTTACTAATCTATGACATCACAGTGTGCGGATCTTTACCTTTTTTTCCAGTCCGCTTTTCCGCAACATTTTCGTGTACTTTTTCTTTCTGCTTTTCGGCACCTTGATCACTACTTTGGAAGACAGACCAGAAAAGGAACCTTTGGCAATGCTTTTTATTTTTTTTGATTTTATTTCAATTAAGCGGAGGTTTTTGGTTGGCAAGTCAAAATCATTATTTACAGCAAAAACTTTATCTTTTCCGCGATAAGGCATCCCTTTTTTTATCGTTGTTACATTTTTCGGCAGCGTGATCTTTTTCAGTTTTGTCCCGGAAAAAGCGGACATAGACACGGTCGTCACAGCTTCCGGAATATCTAAAGTTCTTAGGTTTTTACAATTGGCAAAATCATACTGCTTGATTTCCTTCATGTATTTCGGCAGTTTGATCTTTGTAAGAGATTTACAGCCAACAAATAGCGCCTTATATATCTTGGTTACACTGTCTGGAATGATAACTTCTTTCAGTTTTGAACATGAGCCAAATGTTCCCAGGGTTTTTAGAGTGTCCGGCAGTGTGAGGTGTTCCAATCTCTCACAAGCATAAAATGCCTCCCCTTCTATATATCTTATATTCCTCGATAGGTATATAAGACGCAAACTTCTACAAGATGTAAAAGCCCCATTTTTGATATACGTTACTGAATCAGACATAGCGACTGTTTCTAAATTTGTAAAACCTTCAAATGCACTTTTACCAATTCCTGTAATACCATCGTTTACAACGAGGTGTTTTGTCTTAAAACTCCAAACATACCAGCTTGGTTCTGGTATATGACCATCCATCGTAAAATCTTCTATCCCTTTATTTCCTGAAAAAGTGAGGGTATTTGTTTTTACATCATACTCCCATGTATTACCGTTTCTATCCGTTCCACTGGTCTTTTTTGCTGCAGCATTACAAGAGATAGGGATACTTCCTGCACATAAAATAATGCAGAGTAAGATTGCTGTCCATCTTTTTATTTCCATCCTTCCACCACCTTCTTTTCATCACAGTGTCCGGATTTTTACCTTTTTTTCCAATCCGCTTTTCCGTAACATTTTCGTGTACTTTTTCTTCCTGCTTTTCGGCACCTTGATCACTACTTTAGAAGACAGACCAGAAAAGGAACCTTTGGCAATGCTTTTTACCTTTTTTGATTTTATTTCGATCAGGCGGAGGTCTTTGGTTGGCAGCTCGGAATCATTATTTACAGCAAAAACTTTATCTTTTCCACGATAAGGCATCCCTTTTTTTATTGTTGTTACATTTTTCGGCAGCGTGATCTTTTTCAGTTTTGTGCCAGAAAAAGCGGACATGGACACAGTGGTCACAGCTTCCGGGATATCCAAAGTTCTCAGGTTCTTACAATTGGTAAAATCATACTGCTTAATTTCCTTCATGCCTTTTGGCAGCTTGATCTTTGTAAGGGATGTACATCCAACAAATAGCGACTCATATGTCTTGGACACGCTATCCGGTATGATAACTTCTTTCAGTTTTGAACATGAACCAAATGATCCCAAGGTTTTCAGAGTATCGGGCAGTGTGAGGTGTTCCAATTTGTTACAACCATAAAATGCTTCCCCCTGTATACCTTTAATATTTGCAGATAACTTGACAGACGTTAAATTCATACAAAATATAAATGCTCCATCTCCGATCCACGTTATCGAATCAGTCATGACAACGGTCTTCAAGTCTACAAATGAATAGAATGCCCATTGTCCTATTCCAGTAATTCCATCGTTTATTATGATGTGTTCTGCCTTATCACTCCAGACATACCAGTCTGGTTCCGGACTATGGCCATCCATCGTAAAATCTTCTATACCTTTATTTCCAGAAAAAGTGAGGGTCTTCGTCTTTACATCATACACCCAGGTATTACCGTTTCCATCTGTTCCACTGGTCTTTTTTGCTGCAGCATTACAAGGGATACTGCCTGTACACAAAATAATACAGAGCAACAACATGGTCCACTTTTTTATTTCCATCCTTCCACCACCTTCTTGATATTTGCATTCCCAGCATTGTTTACGACTGTTTTAAGCTTGTTATTATCTCCTGGTTTTAGATACTTTGTTAAATTCAGTATTCCATAGGATTTTATCACATAGTTTTTCTTATCCGATTCTTTTTTGATCTTCGACGCTTTTTTAACAGACTTATAATAATAAATGTATTCAAACACCTTTTTGTTTCCCTTTTTATGCTTCAACACAGCCTGATTTATGATGGCACTGCATACGTTTTTTGCACTTTTACTATACCTGCTTGATATACATTTCGTGGAATCCGCAAAGTTTTTATCTGCACTAAATTTACCATTAGAATCTTTGGGACCATGCTTTAACACATCCCACTGTTTACAAAGAACTTTTAATTTTTTTTCTTTCAAATTTTTTCGGTCATTTCCCTTCACTCCCGTCGTGCTGTGGGAAAATATATCAGCCGCCGTATGCAGTGCCATTCCATATACAAAGTTTGCCTTATCTTCTTTCTTTGTTATTTTATAATTTTTAAACCCTAAATTGGCAGCCTTTTTAAAACTATTATAATAATCCTTATCTAATTTGGGGAATTTCCCATTTTTGTACAGTTTTGAAGCCGCTTCAGTCATGGTAATGTAGGCATCCACATAATTTTTTTTGAAATATCCATGAAATTCCGGGTGGTCCTTCATTCCCCTCACTGTGGATTTTTTGTTATCAGACCATATTGCACCTTTTTTTAGAAAATCAAAGTCTCCTTTTGCAACGGCTTGATGATTTACACCACTCCAGTACCCCCGTACCACTTCTTCATCTGTCAGCAGTAATGTATGGTCGTTATCCGCCAGCAGGGACATCTTCTCCGCACCTGCTGCATGATATCCCTCCGCAAATTTACCGTACTGCTCCAGGGCGTAGGCACAGTCGATCAAGCCGTACCCATACTTTGCAGGTTCCCCAAGGGGATGTGCAGAAGCACCGATCAGCTTCCGGATAAAATCGGCGGACTGGGAAGGGTCCTGCTGCCACAAAATAGTGGCCAGGGCGGACACCTGGGGGGCAGCCATGCTGGTGCCTGACTGGTTTGTCAAGATCTCAAAAGGACCATAGGTGGTTACGTCTTCCCCCGGTGCGACAACCTCGATCTCGTTTCCAGTGGGGGAGGATCCGGTCTGCTCTCCATTGCACTTTACTGAGCCCACGGCCATCACTTCTTCATACTTCGCTGGATACTGGACGGTTTTTCCATCCCCCGCTGCGGCAACGATCAGGATCCCTTTGGCAGAGGCTTTTTTTATGGCGTTATGCAGTTTAGCTGAATCTTTTTCCAGTCCGCAGCTGATGTTCAGGATCTTAACGCCCTTTTCCACGGCCCAGTTTATTCCATTCACCAGTTGGTCCACGGTGGTTTTGTTTGATTCGTCCAGAACTTCGGCGGAGTAGAGTTTCACATAGGGATTGATTCCACTGACTTTTTCTGTGGTCAGCTGCTTTAAGTATTTGTTGTCAAACTGGTAAGAATCTTCATTCCGGGATGGATCCGAAGCGAGGATCCCTGCCACGGCTGTCCCGTGTCCCGATAAGTCCCCAAAGATCGGGTTCTTTTCGGTATAGGCAGTGACAAAATTTTCAACTGCTGCCACTTTTATATTCGAGGAATAGTCGATTCCCGAATCGATGACACCTATTTTTATCGTGTTCTTGTTTTTTTGAAGCGCTGCCAGTACTTTATCATCGTTGGCACGAATCATGGTCCGGTTCCATTCCTTGTCAAAATCAAGATACCAGTCATCCTTCCGGTACTGGTATAATTTGATGTCATAAGGTTTTTTGAACTCTGTTCCCTCGGGAAAATGGATCTGCATACCGAAAGTTTCACTTTCCCCAGGTCGGATCACCGAATTGTACTCACAGTTGGCTAATTTATATGTATTTCCGTTACGGCTCTCTATTTTTGCTCTCCAAATGTTCTGTATCTCGAAATCGAAACCGTACTCCATGGACCAGTTTTCGATATTTTTATCCGAGTTGTTATACAGGGTGGCGTTCATGATACAGCCGTCATGCCATTGGTTTACCACATCGAACTGGATCCGGCATTCCTTATTGTTCACCACAAGCCTGTCCCCCAGAATTTTATAGGACCGGGGAATATCCACGGATTCTTCTTTGTATGCCGCCTGGAAGCCGAAGGAAACGGATTCTCCCGGTCGGATGTTCTGGTTATGTCCCGCATTTTTTATATTGTAATATTTTGCCCCGCGATAGTCAATATGGGCGTTCCATATATTGACGTATTCATCCGAGGACTGATAGGATAATTCCCAGTTTTCAATTGTTGTACTGCCTGTATTGAATATGGTCACGTTGGCTATGTAGCCGTGGTCCCACTGGGATACGATCTGATACTCGATCCTGAAATTTTCTCCTGCATAGGTTGTAGTTTGCTGGTCTGTTCCTGCAGAGCAGGTCGTTTTGCTGAATGGCTGGCATACCCCTGACAGCATCATTCCGATAAATAATAGTATTGCTAAAATTCTTCTCATATTTCACCTTTTCCTTTCTGCTGCTTATTTGCAACATCTCCTATATTTGTGCATTGGTATTATAAATGATACTTACATTATACTTAATCTGGCATAACACAACAAGAACAACAGTTCGACATATATCGACAGAATTCGACAAGTAAAAAGTAACGTTTTGAGTCTCACTCTCCCTGTATATTCCTAAAATGAAAAAGATGGTCAACATCAACCATCTTTTTCTCTGTTACATATTATATTTATTATGGAACGCATATATACTACATCACTTATGCGTATCCACAGGATTTCATTTCCCATTCAGAAGATTTACTTTCTCCATCCACACAATAATCAGATAAAAGCACAATCTCATTTGTATTGTCTGATCCAAACTCACGATCAGACACGCTTCTGATCATTTTATTCTTTATCATAACTAATGAAAGGAGCAAACGGACAAAACATGGACTCCCAGCTCTGCCAGACCGCCCATGTTTTTAGTAATCAAATATTAAGATGTCACTACCAGAACAACGGCGCACCAACTAACTCAGCGTAGCCGCATAGTCATTAAAAACATAATCCATAATAGATGCCGTTCCTACGATCTCACAGCCATAGATATTATAGTCCTCCATCTCCTGCTGGCGCACAATGCGTACCACACAATTCAACGCACCACTGTCACTTAGGACAAGCCTGGCATTGAAATAATATCCCACCGGCAGAACGCTTTTGGTCTTAAATCCAATCCCCACTTTGGAGACATCAAATACCTCGATCGGCGCATTGATATCTTCTACTTTTACATTATCCTGTTTAAACAATGAAGAGATCTCCAGTTCCAGTTTTGCCGGCCATCTCTTTTCTTTTCTCATCTCAATCATAACCAGTCCCCCTTTGCACAAACTGTTACTATTATTATCTCTTAGAAACCGCTTTACGTCAACAACTTTCTTGACAATCTGAACAACTAATCCAGCAATTTTTTGAGGATCTGCTTTACCATTCCCGGATCTGCCTTGCCTTTCATGGCTTTCATGGTCTGTCCCACCAGAAAACCGATCGCTTTGGTCTTTCCTGCCTGATAATCCGAAACTGACTGTGGGTTTTCAACGATCACTTTCTCTATCGTCTCCCGGAGCGCACTCTCATCACTGACTGTCCTCAGTCCGTTCATCTCCACGTACTGCTCCACATCAATATCCTCAGAAAACATTTTTTCAAATACTTCCTTCGCCACAGTAGAGTTAATGGCATTCTCATCGGTCAGCTGAATGAGCGCTGCCAGGTTCTCCGGCGTGAAGGTGATATCCTCCGGCTCCATCTCTTTTTCCTTTAAGAGACGCATAGTCTCCACCATAAGCCAGTTGGATACCTTTTTCGCATTGTGGCAGATCGCTGTGGCCGCCTCGAACATATCTGCCAAGCTCTTTGAGCTGGTAATAATATTGATGTCGTATTCGGGTATATCAAACTCTTCCTTATAGCGTGCAGCCTTTTCCTGCTGAAACTCCGGCTGGCGCGCCTTTACTTCCGCGATCCACTCCTCACTGATGCTGACAGGCACCAGGTCTGGATCTGGAAAATAGCGGTAGTCCTGAGCATCCTCTTTGGAGCGCATCGCATAGGAATATTCCTTATTATCATCCCAGCGTCTTGTCTCCTGGATGACCTTTTTGCCCTCCTCGATCAGCTCAATCTGACGCGCCCGCTCTCCTTCGATGGCTCTGGATATTGCCTTGAAGGAGTTCAGGTTCTTCATCTCGGTACGGGTCCCAAACTCGGAAGCGCCCGCCTCACGGACAGAAAGGTTGACATCCGCCCGCATGGAGCCCTCATTGAGCTTACAATCCGAGGCCCCCAGATACTGAATGGTCATACGAAGCTTTTCCAGATAGGCTATGACCTCTTCAGCGCTTCTCATATCTGGCTCTGACACGATCTCGATCAACGGCACCCCAGAACGGTTAAAATCTATCAGGGAACAATCCTCCCAGTCGTCATGCACCAGTTTTCCAGCGTCCTCTTCCATATGAATCTCATGGATCCCGATGGATTTTTTTCCTGCCGGCGTCTCAATATCCACATGTCCGTTCCGGCAGATCGGCAGATACAGCTGGGAGATCTGGTAGTTCTGCGGGTTATCCGGGTAAAAATAGTTTTTCCGGTCAAATTTACAGTACTGGGTGATCTTGCAGTTGGTGGCAAGTCCCACTGCCATGGCATATTCCACCACCTGCCTATTTAATACAGGAAGAGCCCCCGGCATGCCGGTACAGACAGGACAGGTATGTGTATTGGGTGCACCGCCAAACTCCGTAGTACAGCCGCAGAAAATCTTTGTCTTTGTCGCAAGTTCTACATGAACTTCCAGTCCGATCACTGTTTCATATTGTTTTGCCATGATATCCCCTCCTTTTATTGTTCCTTTGAGCGGTTCTGCTCAAATGTATAAGCCCCGCGAATGATCTTTTTCTCCTGAAAGCAGTCCCCAATAAGCTGCATTCCGATGGGAAGCCCTTTGTCGTCTCTTCCACAAGGAATGCTGATCCCGGGAAGTCCTGCCAGGTTAACCGAGATAGTATAAATATCTCCCAGATACATCTTGATGGGATCGCTCAGGCTCTCACCGATCTTCGGCGCTGTTGTGGGAGCTGCCGGAGCCAGTATCATATCATATCTCTCAAATGCCTGGTCAAAGGCTTTTTTGATCAACGCCTTGGTCCGCAGCGCTTTCAGGTAATATGCATCATAATAACCGCTGCTCAGAACAAAGGATCCCAGCATAATCCGACGCTTAACCTCCGGTCCAAACCCTTCCGAGCGGGTCTTCTTGTACATATGGTGAAGTCCCTCATAATCCCCAGTGCGGTATCCGTATTTTACTCCGTCGAAACGGGACAGGTTCGAGCTTGCCTCTGCAGAAGCGATCACATAATAGGCAGGGATTGCATATTCCACAAGACTCAGATCAAATTCCTCCAGGAGCGCTCCATTTTCCTCCAGAACCCCCGCCGCCTTTTCTATCGCAGCTTTTACCTGGGAATCCAGCCCCTCTCCAAAATAATCTCTGGGAATCCCGATCTTCATCCCCTTGACGTCTGCCACAAGGGCAGAAGTAAAATCAAGATCCTCCCGCTGAATGGAAGTGCTGTCTTTTTTATCATAAGAAGATATGGCTTCCAGGATCGTCGCACAGTCTGTTACGTCTTTTGCGATGGGACCGATCTGATCCAGAGAAGAACCATAAGCGATCAATCCATACCGGGAAACGGTTCCATAGGTGGGCTTGATCCCCGTTACCCCGCAGAATGAACTGGGCTGACGGATGGAACCACCAGTGTCAGATCCCAACGCATAAGAACATTCACAGGCTGCTACCGCCGCACAAGAACCTCCTGAAGACCCTCCTGGAACGTGCCCTTTGTTGTGGGGATTTCTCGTGATCCCATAGGCCGATGTTTCCGTGGTACTGCCCATGGCAAATTCATCCATATTTGTCTTTCCAATTATGACCGCCCCGGCTTTTTCCAGATTCCGTACCGCTTCTGCGGAGTAGGAAGGTACAAAATTTCCCAGGATTTTTGAACTGCAGGTAGTCAGAATCCCCTTTGTACACATATTGTCCTTTATCGCTGTGGGAACTCCCGCCAGAGGGCTGTCCAGTACGCCGCTGTCAATCTGCTTCTGAACCTCCTCTGCCCGTGCCAGAATGGTTTCCTCCTCCAGAACCGTCACATAGCTGTTGATCTGCTCCTCGCAATTCCGTATCTCTTCCAGAGCTGCTTTTGCTGCCTCTGCCACTCCGATCTCACCGCTCTTTATCTTTTTACCAAGTTCTACTGCCGTTAAACTCATAATACTCATGGCCGCTTCCTCCTTCCCCCGGATTAGTCAAATGTCTTCGGTACCATATAGGTTCCCTCTTTTTTCAGTGGGGCATTGGCGAGCATCTGCTCCCTGTCGTCCCCATTTACCACAACATCTTCCCGAAACACGTTCATAACTGGAAATACGTGGGACATCGGCTCCACACCCTCCGTATCCAGCTCATTTAATTTGTCTATATAATCCAGCATACTTCCCATGTCTTTCTTTGCCTGCTCCTTTTCCTCCCCGGAAAGCTCCAGCTTGGCGAGTATGCCCACATATTCAATCGTCTCATCTGAAATAATATTTGCCATAATAATCTCCTCCGTCCTAAATATATAAATCCCCGGCTCTTATCTCTGTTATGGTTCCAGCCGTGACAGGTCACGGGGAAACAGTGTTGTCTCTCTGACATTTTCTTCTCCCAGAAGCTTCATTGTGATCCGTTCCAGGCCGATCCCCAGTCCCCCGTGGGGCGGCATGCCATGTTTAAAGATCATAAGATAATGCTCCATTCCCTCCTCTGTCATGCCCCGGGCCTCCATCTTTTCTTTCAGCATATCCAGATCATGTATTCTCTGGCCCCCGGTGGTTACCTCCAGCCCTCCAAACAGAAGGTCAAAACTGAGGCTGCATGCCGGATCCGCCGGATCGTCCATGGCATAGAAGGGACGTTTTCTCGATGGGTAATGCGTCACAAATACAAAATCCGCATCGTACTCCTCCTTAAAATACTGTCCGATCAACATCTCCTCTTCTGGCTCAAGATCATAAGGATTGCGGATCTTCCGGTCATATTTCTCAGAGACCAGTCGTTTCGCCTCATCAAATCGTACCTGAGGAATCAGATCCACCTTGGGAAGTTTCACTTCCAGCAGACTTAATTCCTTTGCATATTCTTTTTCCAAAAGTTCTACTGTATACTGCAGGAATCCGGTTTCCATTTCCATTATGTCCTGAAAACCTTCGATATACCCCATTTCCAAATCCAGGGACGTATACTCATTCAAATGTCGTTTGGTGTTGTGTTTTTCAGCGCGGAATACTGGTGCGGTTTCAAAAACCCGGTCAAATACGCCTGCCATCATTTGTTTGTAAAATTGTGGGCTCTGTTCGAGAATGGCTGGTCTGTGAAAATAATCCAGCTTAAAGATATTTGCACCACCCTCCGCACCTTTTGCGCCGATTTTTGGTGTATGGATTTCCGTAAATCCCTGTGAAAACAGATAATCGCGGAAGCCTCTGACAACAGCCTCCTGAATTTTGAATTTTGCCCGCTCCCTGATGTTTCTGAGAGCAATGGGACGAAGTTCAAGTTTGGTCTCCAGTGAAGTATCCAGTTTCCATTTACCCACTGGAATCGGCACAGGTTCCTTCGGTTCCGATAAGATCCTGACCTTCTTAAGCCGGACCTCAAATCCATGGGGCGCCCGCTCTTCCTTACTCACCGTTCCCCGAATCTCCACTGTGGCGGCTTCTTTCAGATCCTTCCGGGGAAAATCCACCGCTCCGGTCTCAAAGACGGTCTGCACCAGCCCTTCCCGTTTTCTGAGAATGACAAAGGCGACCTCTCCCATATCGCGGATGGTGTGTATCGCTCCGTTCATGGAGATGTCCCTGCCTTCATAGTCTCCAGTTAGGATATCTGAGATTTCCACTACATCTTTTTTTGTCTGTCCTGAAACAAATTCCATGATCCTTTCCTCTCTTTCTTCGTTTTTTGAGGTTTTGTTCCATCTGGGACAAATATAGCGCCCACGCAAAAAGCCCGCCCCAGTGAAACAAATGTTTCGCCTGGGACGGGCATGAACGTCTTTTATCCATAACCCGCGGTACCACCCGCGTTGAAGATCTTCTTAACGATTCAAAGATAATCTCCCTCTCAATCTGCATATAACGGTGCCACCGGGTATACCTACTGTATGGTTCAGCATACCAGCTCCGGAATGTTCTCCTGCTTACCGCTCTCGCAAGACGCTCTCAGTCGGTGACGTCTTTTCCTGTCGTAAGTTCACTGCATAAGCAATCGTTTCCTTCAATGCCTTTAACTAAATTAGGCTCATTCTATCACACTTAATTCCTAAATGCAAGCACAACTTTTGCAAAATGCTGCCTCTATTTTGTGGTAGCCACATGAATGGTAAGCTTCGGTGACCAGCTCACTGTCCCATGCAGCTTCGCGTTTTCCACCCATGCAAAATCAGGATTATCTGTAATAATAACCGGTTCGGTAACCATTCCATTATCATCGATACCATTATTTTCTACATATATTTTGCAGGGATTTCCATTGGCATCGGTTCCAGAAAGAATATATCTGGCAGACAGTGTTTCGATCTGCCCGTTAAATTTTAATCTCGTATCCACACAGTCCGAAACGATATTTCCCTTAAAATTCGCACAATCAGATGCTCCTCCAAAATGGATCATCGAAGCTTTCCCTGTGCTTCCTGTCACAGATGTGGTTTTGCCAATATCGATGGTAAAGGTAAAGATCTCATTGGTATAGGACTGGCTCTCATCCGGCCGGATCACTGGGGGAGGGGACACCGGCTCGGTGTTTGACTCATTCCACAAAATATCAATGGTCTTTGTCCCATCGCCCTGGTCCGTAATGCGCCCCTGCAGATCTGCTGTTTCAAGCCACGACAGCGCTGCGCTGTCCGTTATTATAATTGGTTTTGTGACGGCCTTTCCGCTCTCGTCAATAGTTCCATTGTCCTCGATGAACATGGAACATTTTTTGCCCTCAGAATCCTCGCCAGAGATCATGTACCTCGAACAAAGGCGTGTCTCACCCTCTTTATAATCTTTTATAACAACCGTACCTTCTCCCATAATCTTCCCATTCAAATATTCCCCAGCTGCTTCACCTGTAAAATACTGCATATCCACGTGACAAGTATTTCCTTCTACAGAATGTAACTCTGTATCAGATACGGTTACTGTCATGACCTTTTTTGTATACAGGTCAGGGGTTGGCACAGGCGTCTCAGTGGGCTGCGGCGTCGCCTGGGGTGTGGTTTGCGGAGATACTGCCGGTGTATTCTGAGGCACTGACGGCGGTGCCACCTGAGGTGCATTTGTGGGCTGTGGACTTATAGATGGCCTATCTATGATTTTCTTTTTGCAGATCACGGTAATTACCCCTATCTTCTTTGATGATTTTTTAGGACCTTTTTTCAATTTCTGCATCACTGTGATCTTAGCCCTGCCCTGTTTTTTAGCCGTGATCACACCTTTTGAACTGACCGCCGCGATCTTCCTGGAAGAGGAACGAAACGTATACACTGCTTTTTTATTTTTGTTCCTTATCGCAATCTTTTTCTTCTGCCCCACATTCAATGTAAGTTTTTTAAATGATAGAGATGGTTTTTTAGCAGCATTTATCGTTTGCCAGTTCCCCAGGATCAAGCCCAAAACAAGAACCAGGCACAATAGTTTTTTCTTCATTTTTTCACACCTTTCCGCAACTCGACGAAACAAACTAAAAATGACAGTTACCTTACACAAATATATACCCAGTACCCTATATAGAGAAGAACCATACAGGCGCCCTCGGCGCGGTTCACACGCTCTTTAGTCCAGGTAAAGATCCAGACGATCAGACTCATCAGAATCAAAAGTACAACGTCAACAAGATTCTCTGTTATGACCGCAATGGGACTAATAGCAGAACTGATGCCCAGCACAAATAAAATGTTAAAAATATTGGAACCGATGACATTTCCCAGCGCCATATCCACCTGCTTTTTCCTCGCCGCCACCACCGAAGTGACAAGTTCAGGAAGGCTTGTCCCAATGGCACAGATCGTCAGTCCCACCAGTGTCTGGCTCATCCCGAACGTAGTGGCAATCTTAGAGGCAGACTTTACGACAAAATCCCCGCCAAAAGCAATGGCGGCAACGCCGCATACAATGAACAGGATACTTTTCCAGACTGGGATTACAGCATACTCTTCACCTTCATCTTCTACGTCCTGCCCTGCCGCTCTGGCTTTCAAGGCAGACATCACCATATAGAGCAAAAACAAAATGAAGATCACGAGAAAAATCCATCCATCCATCCGCTCCAGCTCCATTCCAAAAAATCCAAGAACTCCCAGCAAAACGGCACATAGGATAGAAAATGTGATATCACGGTTTCGGGTCTGGGCTTTGACGATCAGAGGCGCAAATAGTGCACAGACACCACAGACCACCATCAGATTAAATATATTGGATCCCAGTACGTTACTGACTGCCAGTGAATTTTCTCCCGTCAATGAGGCATTGATGCTGACAGAACATTCCGGCAGGCTCGTTCCCATGGCCACGATGGTCATGCCGACAATGAGAGAAGGAACTCTCAGTTTTCTAGCTATACTGGCACTTCCCTCCACAAAAAAATCTGCACCCTTGATCAGAAGTACGAAACCTGCGATTAATAGTAAAAAAGTAGGGATTAATGCTGCCATAAATTATGTCCTCCAAATTTTTTTAGCCTGACTATTTGTCGATTTAATCTATTGTTTGCAATTACTTCATAATTTTATAAAAAAAATATGTTATTGTCAATAAATACCGTTGCAGGTCTGGGTATTATGATCCATTCCTGTATATCCTATAATTGAAAGGAGAGATTTATTATGCCATTCTTTTTCCCTTATTTTGATCCCACTTACATTTTTGTCATTGCAGGCGTACTGATCAGTATCGCCGCTTCTGCCAATGTAAACGGAAGTTTTCGCAAATACAGCCAGGTTTTCAGCCAGAGAGGGATCCGCGCTGAACAGGCCGCCGAAATGATCCTTCGCAATGCCGGGATTCAGGATGTATCCATCCAGCGAATATCCGGAAACCTGACCGATCATTATGATCCCCGGTCAAAGATCCTCAGGCTGTCCGATTCTGTCTACGGTTCTTCTTCCGTTTCCGCCATCGGTGTAGCCGCCCACGAATGTGGTCATGCGATCCAGCACGCCAGAGGGTACGCTCCCCTTGCGATCCGAAGCGCCATCGTACCAGTCGTGAATTTCGCCTCCCGCATCTCCATGCCTTTGATCCTGTTCGGCCTGATCCTTGGATATGTCCAGCTGGCTCAGATTGGCGTGATCCTTTTTTCCGCTGTGCTTATCTTTCAGCTGGTGACGCTGCCGGTGGAATTTAATGCCTCCCGTAGAGCGCTGAACATACTGGAAAGTACCAATATCCTTTATGGAGATGAGAACACTGGCGCAAGACGGGTTCTTCGTGCTGCTGCCCTTACTTACGTCGCTTCTGCTCTCGCAACGGCCCTGCAGCTGTTCCGGCTGATCCTGCTTACAAACCGGAGACGGGACTGATTAAGATGTTAAACCACAAGCGCCTAGCTATTTGGGCGCTAGCGCAGGACGAAACAGGGTTCAAATTCGCGTCGTCAAGCTAGCTCAACTTAAGGTTCGCTGGATTCTCAGTTTACCTTCACATAAAATAATTGAATTCCGATTCCCTATTTTATAAGGAAACCGGAATTCTTTTATTTTACACTTTATTTTCTATTGAAGGGATCAACCGATCACTCTTCTAGCACAGTATGGCGTACGATAATTGAGATTGCTCGTAGTAATTCCTGTGGTTGGATTGCTGGCATGCACGACCCTGCCGCCACCAATACAGATCGCCACGTGGTTTACATGACCATTCCGGGCATAAAAGATAAGATCTCCTGCCCTGGCGCTGGATACACTGATCTTCTTTCCTACACCAGACTGCGCACTGGATGTTCTCGGCAGATTGATTCCAAACTTTCGGAATACTGCCTGGGAGAAACCGGAACAGTCTGTACCATGAGTCAGGCTGGAACCGCCATACACATATGGATTTCCTACAAACTGTAATGCATAGGAAGCGATTGCAGAACCGTCGCCGCTTCCGATGGTACTGCTGGAATTGTTGCTGCTACTGCTCCCTCCGGAAGATTTATTTGAAGGATCGGAATGATTGGACTTTCCAGCAGATCCTTTCATCGAGGATCCTCCTCCTGAATTGTTACTTGAACTTCCACTGCTTGAATTTCCATTTGAACTGCTGGAGTTACCTGAGCTGCCAGAACTACTGGAATTGCTGGAATTACTGGACGGCTGAGATGGCTGCTGTGCCATATCCTCTCTCGCCGCCGCTGCCGCCGCTGCCGCCTTCTTCCTGGCTTCCTCACGCTCCTCCTCGATGGAAACTGCTTTCTTAAATTTAACGGAAATATCCACATACTCTTTAGAAACAAACCCTTTCGTATCTCCGTCAACCATGATCTTTACCCATTCCTTGTCCTCACGGAGAATCTCAAAACTCTCTTCCCCGGACACAAGTGTAAGTACCGCACACTCTGTATTTTTAGCTTCACGGACTTTCAAAGTCTCTGTATTTACAGTGGCGATCTTTGTTCCAAATTTGTCTACCAGTTTTTCAGCACTGAAACCGATGGCAAGATACTCCGACTTGATATAACCCTCTACCTGCCCTGATCTGATCTTTACCCAGTCTCCAGTTTTCTCTCTGATCGTAGCTGCACTTCCCCGGTAGAGTTTACCAAGTACTTTACTATCTGTATTTGGTTTCTTACGGACATTCACATAATCCGCCGCCACCGATATGCCGATTTTATCATATTCAGATTTTGGCTTTGGTGTAGATGACGGTACCGGCTCTGCCGACACAGCGCCATCGGATACAGCCGGGGCATTCGGATCTGTGCCTGGCGCTGCAGGAGCATTTTGTGATGGATCATCCGGAAACGCCACAATCGCCTCTGGATCCGAAGCGGCACCTGCCGACTGGGTATCGACAAACTGCTGTAACGTATAGGACATACCAGCCAGTTCTTTTTCTGTACACATCGTAGTTGTCATTGATGTAATGTGATTTACCATTACTCCAGCAGACATAAGTATGCCCGCCCCCAAGAAGATTTTAAGGATTCTTCCTTTCTGCATGTTATTCCCTCCAGTATGTACTCTAAACAGATAATGAAACTCTCCTAAGTTATTCTTAATATCTTAATATTTTTTAATAATTTATTACAAAAATATTACATCCAGATTTTAAGTATACCAACATTATACCGCCTTGTCAAGAAAATTACCGATTTATCGGCATTCCTCATTCTTCCAGTAAATCAGTTCTTCTATTTTTCAACAACCGCTTCAATCTCGATCAGTACATCTTTAGGTAGTCGTGCCACCTCCACACAGGAACGTGCTGGAAAATCTTTTGTAAAATATTTTGCATAGATTTCATTTACCAGAGCAAAATCATCCATATTTTTAATAAAAACTGTAGTTTTCACCGTATTTTCAAGGCTGGCGCCTGAAGCTTTGATCAGCGCTGCCAGATTGCTGACCGCCTGTTCCGCCTGCGCTTCAATACCCCCTTCCACAAGTTGTCCTGTTTCAGGTATAATCGGTATTACACCGGATGTAAAGATCAAGCCATTTACTTCAACTGCCTGTGAATACGGACCGATTGCTGCCGGAGCCTGTTTCGTAGCTATTATTTTTTTCATATTCTTCACCTGAACCCTTTCCTGTCTTTTTTCAAGTTTAATTATAATACTTTTCTGGGATATGACAAGTTATTTTTCAAAGAATCCACTAGTATTTCCGTGAAAAATTTTGTATAATTAAAATATCAGTTATGAATTTTTAAAGATTTGTTCTAAATTAATAGAAAGGCATGGTGATTTTTAATGAAAACAGTAATCACGATCAGCAGACAATATGGAAGCGGAGGACGTGAAATTGGAAAAAAACTTGCTGAACAGCTGGGGATTCCATTTTACGACAACGAGATCATTTCCAGGGCCGCCAAAGAAACTGGTTTTTCAGAGGCCGCTTTTGAATCCGTAGAAGATAAGGCGACAAACAGTCTTCTTTACTCCATTGCCATGGGGATGAACGTATTCACCAGTCAGGATACCGGATTTGCCGGACTTTCTTTAGATGACAGGATATTCCTGGCACAATCCAACGTGATCCGGAAAGTGGCAGAAGAAGGTGCATGTGTGATCGTTGGAAGGTGCGCTGACTACATTTTGAAAGATTTAGATGATATAGTAAATGTATTCATAAGTGCCAACCTTGATTTTCGTATCCAGCGCTCCGTTGAAATCGATCAGCTCTCGCCGGAAAATGCTGCCGAGACTGTATCCAAAAAAGACAAAAGCCGGGGAAATTATTACCGCTATCACGCTGGGGAGCGATGGGATAATCTTTTTAATTATGACCTGGCACTTCGCAGTGACCGCATCGGCATCGACAAAACAGTTGAATGTATCAAAAACTACGTACAATCTGTAGCAGATTGATCATATTTCAATAAAAAATTAAAGGAGAAGGAAAATGACAGGATTCAAAAAAACAGCAGCCGGGGTACTTACAGCAGCGCTGTGCATCACACTTATGGTTCCCGCCGGGGCAGAGGGTGCAGCCAAAAAACCAAAACTTTCAAAAAGCAGGCTTAGCGTAAAAACCGGTAAAACAGTAACTTTAAAAGTTAAAAACGCTTCTAAGGCAAAGGTCAGCTGGAAGAGCAGCAAAAAAAAGACCGCCAGGGTAAAAGCCAGCGGAAAATATGGCTGTAAAATTACTGGGGTAAAACGCGGAAACGCTGTGATCACCTGCCGGGTTAAAAAAGGCAAAAAAACTACTACCTTAAAATGTAAAGTGACGGTCCAGCAGTCAAAGAATATCGATTCATCGAAAAAAACACCCGTTCCGACGAATACACCCCCTGCAACTCCAGTCCCAGCACCAGTTATTACTCCACCGCTTACAGAGACACCGACGCCGGTTCCAACACCGGATCCTAATAGCATTTTAGGGAAATACAGCGACATTTTCCCATACCTTGGAAACTGCCTTAACAGCTGGCAGCTTCAGGATGCCCAAACAATGAGCCATGTAAAAAAACATTATAACAGCTTTACCCTTGAAAATGAGATGAAACCCAATTCCCTGCTGGGCTTTTGGGCTACTCCCATTTCCAAAAAGCAGGCAAAGGAAAAAGGATACATCCTTCCAGATACATATACAGAAACCTATGTACCCCAGCTCAATTTTTCACAGTTGGACAAATCCCTTGAAACCGCATACGACAATGGTCTAAAGATGCGGGGCCACACCCTGCTCTGGCACAGCCAGACTCCACAGTGGTTCTTTGTTAAGGATTACAAAGATGGATCGAGTGTTGTCACCAAAGAGGTAATGGACGCGAGACTGGAATTTTACATTTCCACCGTTATGTCCCATGTCATGGAAAAAGAAATAGAACTGACCGGAGAGGCTGGAAGCATTGTTTACGCCTGGGATGTGGTAAACGAATATCTTCACCACGGCTATGCCGGCAATATCACCACCTGGACTTCGGTATACGGTGAACAGAATCTGAAACCTACCTATGTAAAGAAAGCATATAAACTTGCCTATGAGCAGCTGGTAAATTATGAGGCACAGGATAAGGTGACTTTGTTCTACAATGACTATGACACCTATTTCAATGCAGATCAGCTTGTGAAACTCGTGGATTATATCAACGAGGATGAAGAAACCTATATCTGCAGCGGTATCGGAATGCAGACCCACTTAGACGTAGACCGCCCAACCCTCGATGTCTACAAAAAGGCATTGGATATGTTCCTGGAGACCGGTCTGGAGATCCAGATCACTGAGCTGGACGTAACCATCAACTGGGATCACAAGTCAGCATATGATTATAAAGATGAAGGACAAACTGACGAAGACCAGGCAGCTTATGTCCGGGACTTTATGGAAATGGTCATAGATACCCAGAAACACCTGGACAAAACAGTCAATCCAAAGGGAATCACCAGTCTCACCATCTGGGGGCTCTGCGACAGTGTTTCCTGGAGAGGTGGTTTCCAGCAGAAAGGAAACAGCCGTCCTACACTGTTTGATACTTCCATCAACGATCCAAAACCATCCTTTGATGAGTTTTTAAATGCAGCGGAAGTATGGTATCAATCATAACTATATCAATATAACTTAAGGAGGTTATCATGAAACGAAAACAACACATTGCATTGCTGATGGCAGGCACACTTTTACTCTCGGCAGTGTTACCCTGTACTCAGGCTTCTCAGACAGAAGCCGCTGCGAAGCCAAAGCTGAGTGTCAAAAAGATATCTCTGAACCTTGGCAAATCAAAAAAAGTTCAAGTTAAGAACGTTAAGAAAAAGCAATTGAAGAAGATCACCTGGAAGGCAAAAAATAAAAAGATTGTTACTGTCAAAAAGAGCGGAAAGCTCGCCGCCAGTATCAAAGGAAAAAAGACCGGCACTACAAAAGTAACAGCAAAGATCTATCTGAAATCAAAGAAAAAACCGGTTTCAGCTGTTGTTAACGTTACAGTTAAAAAAGTCAAGAAACCTGCCACCACTCCGAAACATACCGCTGCTGCAACATCACTTCCTCCAGCTGGAACACCTTCCGTATCCCAGCCTCCAGCAGGCAGTAATAAGCCGTGGCAGGAACCATCAAATATTCTGGAAGCTTATGATGGCATTTTCAAATACATGGGTACCTGTGCGAACTACTATGGATATGATGAGAAGAAAGATCAGCTGAGAACCCGCGGCACACTGGATTTTATTAATGAGAATTTCAACAGCATCACACTGGAAAATGAGATGAAGCCAGATGCGATACTCAGTGCCTGGGGTATAGGAGTTCAAACGCTCACCCTCAATGAGGCAAAAAAAATGGGCTATTATATCCCTGAGAACTATCCTGAATCAATGGTACCTGTCTTAAACCTCGATACCGTTGACAGTACACTGGAGACGCTGAAAAAAGAGGGACTTCAGATGCGTGGCCACACTTTCGTATGGCATCAGCAGACACCTGTAGAATTCTTTGTTAAAAATTATTCTGGTAACCAGAAAGTGACACCTGAAGTCATGGATGCGAGACTGGAGTTCTTCGTGAGAAATGTTATGCGCCATGTTATGGATAAAGAAAAAGAATTAACCGGGTCTGCTGGAACACTGGTCTATGCATGGGATATGGTCAATGAATATATACACCGCACCCACGACGCCACGAATATTACCTGGCATGACGTATATGGCGATATGGGACTGGAGCCATCCTATCTGAAGAAAGCATTCGAGATTGCCTATGATGAACTGGAGAGCTATGGTGTGCAGGATAAAGTTGTTCTATATTACAACGACTACAATACCTACGATTGCGCCGATGATATCGTTTCTCTCGTAAACTTTATCAACCAGGATGCTACAGATAAAAACGGAAAAACGGTCAACATCTGTGGAGGTATCGGTATGCAGAGCCATCTTTGTGTGGATTATCCAACCATAGAGGGCTATGGCGAAACTCTGGATAAGTTTCTGAATACAGGACTTGAGGTCAGCATCTCCGAGCTGGATGTCTCCACCAACTACGGTAAAACCGGCACCCAGGATTCCCATGGATGGGATAACTGGGCATATATGGATCTGGGACAGACCGACGAAGACCAGGCAGACTATATAAAGAGCTTGATGGAAATGATCGTCTCCAAGCAAAAAAATCTGGACCACACCAAAAATCAAAAAGGAATCGCTGGCGTGACGATCTGGGGACTTTATGATAAATGTTCCTGGAAAGCAGATACAAAGCCTCTTCTTTTC
Source organism: uncultured Roseburia sp. (assembly GCA_947246475.1). Taxonomy (GTDB): domain Bacteria; phylum Bacillota; class Clostridia; order Lachnospirales; family Lachnospiraceae; genus Eubacterium_F. The sequence continues at coordinate 67,236 of CAMXSH010000001.1, read as the reverse complement.
GGAAAGTCTATCAATGACCCAAAAGCCTCCTACTATTCCTTTATGGATGCGGCTGCAATATGGCATTCTTAAATCACAGCATATACAACATACGAGGTTTTATCTAATAAAAAAATGCTTAAAATCATTTTTAAATGATTTTAAGCATTTTTCTTTATTGGTTATTTTTTTAAAAAATAGTAGATAAACAAAGACAAATATAGTATGATATCTTTGTATACAAAATCAAAAAGGGGCAATTAAAGTATGAAAACAGTACAAAAAGAAGATACAACAAAAAAAGATATACAGGCGCTGTTTCCCGTTCTGATCGCGCTATGTCTGATTCCTCTGGTCATACTAACCAAGGATTATCAGACGGAATTCAGCAAATTTCCATGGTTTAACAACACAGAACTCAATCAAATTGATTCTTTTGAATATGCCAAAGGCATCCTGGTCATCATCATGGGTGCCATATCCGCTGCTGTCATTGGCTTTAGCGAATACGGCAAAATGCAGAAAAAGAAACGGCTTTTTGAAAATGTAGATCTGAAAGTTGTTATACTATTGGCAGTATACCTGATCATGGTCATAATCTCTTCCCTTTTCAGCCAGTACACAAATCTCGCTTTTCACGGAGGGGGATATGGACAGTGGCAGACGATGTGGGTTCTTCTGGGTTATGGAATGCTGTTCATGTACGCATATCTTTTCATCAACTCTGAAAAACGGGGCTTGCTCACCATTAAATTTCTTATGATTACCACCGGTATTCTGGCGCTGATGGGTGTCCTGCAGACACTGGGACACAATCCTCTCAGCTGGAAATGGGTGCAGAATATCATCACAAGCCAAAGTGACGTAGAGGGCATCGACTTTAAAGAGGGAGTATCCAACGTTATCCTTTCTTTTAACAATCCTAACTACGTCGGTCCTTATATAGCACTGATCCTACCTGTTTCCGCAGCGTTTATCTTTCTTCGGGCATCAGAAGACAGGAACAAAGCTATTTTAGCCAAAATAGCAGGTGCATTGATAGTCATTGGATTGGTCAGAACACTGGTTGGCTCTTCTTCCTCTGCTGGTATCATTTCCGTTGCAGCGGGCGTATTACTGGCACTGTTCCTGATCCTTTCTGGTGTATTCTGGGGAAGACGCCCGGAAATAGAAGATCCATCCGATTCCAACAGTCAGTCCCATAAAAAAAGTAAAAAAGGGCTTATCATCGGTCTGTGTGCTGCAGCTGTTCTGGTCACCGCAGGAATCTTCTCTTTCCAGAGCAGTTACGTCCAGAATACCATCAGCAAACTGCTTGAAGGAGGAAACGATACAAGAAATGTCGCTTCTATCGTCAATAATAAAGCGGATGAACTGGATATTACACTGCGGAATGACACACATTTTACTCTGGCTCCAAAGGTAGATGCAAATGGTCAGTTTACCATTACCGCCTATGACGACTCTAAGAAACCGATCAATATTCAGCAGACAGCTGAACAGGGTAAATATACTTTTTCCGACAAACGTTTTTCTATGCTTACACTGAATATTAATAATTTTAGTATTGAAAACCAGGTTTATTCTGGATTTAAACTAATCGATGCTCCCAACAGCATCTCCTGGACTTTTGTTTTTAAAGATGGCAAATGGAGATACTATACTCCCTTTGGTAAATTTACCCGACTTCATGAAGTGGAGAGCTTTGGTTTTGAAGATTATCAGAATATCGCAAACCGTCGTGGATTTATCTGGTCCCGGACCATCCCTCTGATGAAGGACTATTGGTTTAAGGGAATCGGGCCAAATGCTTTTATTATTGCCTTTCCAAACGACGACTTTGTCGGATCTAAGCGTGTGGGCGACACTACTACTCTTGTAGATAAGCCTCATAATGCCTTTCTTCAGATCTATATACAAACAGGCGGACTGTCTGCGCTGGCATACGCTGGGCTATGGGTTCTCTATATAATAAGCGGAATCCGTATCTTCTGGCGCAGGAGACAATACCGCAGCATCGATATGATTGGACTTGGACTCCTGGTGGGGATCTTCTCCTTCGCCGTATCGGGTATTACCAATGATACGATCATCGGTACACAGGTGATCTATTGGACCTTACTGGGCACCGGATATGCGGTAAACCGCATCATCCGGTCAGGCGACCGGCAATAATAAATACTAACATGAAAACAGAGGTGTACCATGAGAAACTTTGATCCATATAAAAAGACAATTCTGTTCTTTTTATCCCTGCTGAATATCATTTTGATGACGGTACTGTTTTCTTATTTCTGGTATCACTATTTTGCGGAAACCATGTACACTTTTCGATTTTACCGAAGAGGAAACTATGTCGTCATCATCCTATATGCCGTTTTCCTCATTTTCTTTACCCGTATGTACGGCGCAATGAAAATAGGTCAATTACGTCGCATTGAGGTTATTTTATCCCAATATCTTTCCATATTAATCTCAAATCTGATCACGTATATTATCATTTCCCTGCTGGCATTTCGTTTTGTCAACTTAGTCCCCATGCTCTTTATGACCATGGGTGATTTTGTGATTACAACTCTATGGACATTTCTGGCAGGACGGATTTATGGGCGCATTTTTAAATCCTGGAAAATTCTTCTTATCTACGGAGACCGTCCTGCTACGGACCTTGTTTATAAAGTAGAAGAACGGCGTGATAAATATGCCATTCATGACGCCATTAATGTAAATGAGGGAATGGAGGCTATCGCCAGGAAAGTAAAAGATTTTGAAGCCGTGATCATTGGAGATATTCCTTCCCATCAAAGAAATGATGTACTTAAATTTTGTTATGGCAATGGTATCCGGGCATATGTCATCCCCAAGATATCCGATATCATAATGATGGGCAGCGACCGGATTCATATTTTTGACACCCCCTTTCTTCTTGCCAAAGGATATTCTCTGAGCTTTGATCAGCGCTTTATGAAGCGGGCACTGGATATCTTTCTCTCGATACCAATGATCCTGCTTTCTTCTCCGATCATGCTCATTACTGCCGCTGCTATCAAGCTCTACGACGGAGGGAGCATACTTTACCGGCAGACCCGCTGCACCCGGGAGGGTCGGATTTTTTCTATCATCAAATTCCGTTCCATGATCGAAGATGCCGAAAAAGATGGTGTTGCCAAATTAGCTTCCTCCCATGACACGCGCATCACCCCAGTAGGAAAACTGATACGCTCTACCAGGATTGATGAGCTGCCTCAGCTTTTTAATATTTTGAGGGGTAATATGTCTTTTGTGGGACCGAGGCCTGAGCGCCCGGAGATCATTGAAGACTATTGCAGGGAAATGCCAGAGTTTGAATTTCGTATGCGTGTTAAAGCAGGTCTTACAGGCTTTGCCCAGATTTATGGAAAATATAACACAGTTCCTTACGATAAACTGAAATTAGATCTATTTTATATTGAACATTATTCTCTCTGGCTCGATATAAAACTTATTCTCATGACAATGAAAATCATATTTAAACGGGAATCTACACAGGGTATCAATGATGAACAGACCACTGCATTAAAAGAAAAGGATGATTCTGACGTCCACCAGGTTCTCCAGCAGATTTCCAATAAGAAAAGGGGCGGCTGAGAAACGCGCCCCTTCAATGGAACGTCCACATGGACGTTCTTTTTTTATAAAATTTGTTAACGGAGAAGCACCAGTGGATTTATCGTCTCTCCCTTTTGCTTCACCTGATAGTATAAATTTGCACCTTCTACGGAATAATACTTCGTAGGCTTGGCAATCTTACCGATCACCTGCCCCTCACTCACTTCGTCTCCTTTTGATACCGTCACATCTTTCAGCTGACCGTAGATCACTTTAAAATCGTCGCCTATCGCCATCGTCACCGTTGTACCTGTCTCGTCATTTTTCTCTATGCGTTTCACAATTCCAGCAGCACTTGCCTTTACATCTTCGCCCACTTTGCTGCCAATGATCAATGCCGGATTGGTCTTAAACTGTGACAGGGTTGGAAAAAATACCACTTTATCGGCGCTGTACTCGATCAAAACATCTCCCTCTACTGGCCACAAAAGTCCCGTTTCCTGGTCAAAATGAAGCCGGTCTTCAGCTGACACTTTTTTCATCGTAGTCTTTGCTTTCGGAGTTGGCGCCGGAGTTTTCTTTTTCACTTCGGATTTTACATTATCCGTAGTCGTTTCCTCCGTCTGTGGTTCCTGGGTCACTGCCGCCTCTGCCGGAGCCGTCGGCATAGGCGTTTCCTGCACCACTGATAAATTGCCCTGATCTTTTCCACTATCCGAGAAAACATTCATGCAAATCGCACCAAATGCCACCAGACATACGATCCCGCAGATCAGCGATATATAAAATCCTTTTTCTTTATAAAACATTTTATCACCTCAATTCAAGTTTTATCTATATTCTTGCCTGAATTCAGGTGATTATACAATTTGTAAGTAAATTAGGTCTGGTAAATATTTCTGAAATACAGCACGGCTCTAGTGCAGGATCTTTCCATTTGCCACCTGCATCAGATGTTTCCCATAGCTGGAATTTCCATAGGCATTGGCTTCCTCGATCAATCTATCTCTGTCGATCCATCCATTTTTGTAAGAAATTTCTTCTATTGCTGAAAGCATAATTCCCTGTCTTTTTTCAATGACACGGACAAAATCACTGGCATCCGCCAAGGCATCCATAGTACCAGTATCCAGCCAGGCAAATCCACGTCCCAATGTAACCACATTCAACTTTTCTTCTTCCAGGTACATACGGTTCAAATCTGTGATCTCAAGTTCCCCCCGCGCCGAGGGTTTTACTCTTTTTGCCAACTCCACAACCCGGTTGTCGTAAAAATATAAACCAGTTATACAATAATTTGATTTTGGAACTTTTGGCTTTTCTTCTATAGATATCGCCTTTCCGTTTTTATCAAACTCCACAATGCCAAAACGCTCTGGATCATCCACATAATACCCGAATACAGTAGCCCCTTCCTGCCTCGCCGCCGCATTCCGCAGATGCTGGCCGAGCCCACTTCCATAAAAAATATTATCTCCTAGTACCATTGCACAGGAATCCCCATCAATAAACTCTTCACCGATTAAAAATGCCTGCGCCAGCCCATCTGGACTAGGCTGTGCTTTGTATTCCAGATTCATTCCCAGACGGGAACCATCTCCAAGAAGACGCTCAAAATTAGGCAGATCCATCGGCGTGGATATAATCAGGATGTCCCTGATTCCTGCCAGCATTAATGTGGAGAGCGGATAATAGATCATAGGTTTATCGTATACCGGAAGCAGCTGCTTGGATGTCACTTTTGTCAAGGGATACAATCTTGTCCCTGATCCTCCTGCTAATATAATCCCCTTCATTACGTCCCTCATTTCTTTGTTTTTTATAGAACTGCCACAGGCAATATTGCCTGTGGCAGTTCGGAATGTCTGAATATAGAATATCCAAATCACATATAATTATAACTATTATTCAAATACATCTTCCAATGTTAACAGTGGCTGCATTGTTCCATTATTGATGTCGATCACCATCTGCATAACCTTCTCATAGTAGGCTGCCTGAGCCGCATTCTTGCTCTCATCATAATTATGAACTGTTAACTCTGTAAACTGAACATCCAGTCCAAGCTCATTGAACAAGAATACTGAATTCGGAATACTATCAACAGATGTATTCGACGCAGGCTCAAGAACTTTCTCATTTTTATCAAAGAAGGTGTTTTTAGGGCCTCCAAGATAACACTGCATACCAACACCGTCGATCAGATTGCCTTTTCCTCTTTCATTTCCAAATTCCATGATACTCTGAGCCAATGCACATATCGCATTTCGCTTGTCTTTGGTGTAGCATCCAAAGTCATTATAGAAAAGTTTAATCTTGATATCACGATGTGGATATTTTGCCTTCAGTTCGTCTACTGCTTCTCTTGCAAAGAGGAAGGAGTATTCTACATAGTCGGATCCAATGGTATCATAGAAAAGGTTGTGGGTCCTCTGAATCTTACGAGGATCATCCCTGTCAGCATCACTTGGTACAATCGCTTCATTTACTACATCCCAGGTATGGATCGTTCCAGGATATTTTTCTTCAAAATATATGATCGTCTGTTTGATGATGCTTCTCAAGCGCTCCAACATAACTTCTTTGGAGGCCAGTTTTTTCGTGGTGTCATAATCTTCATAGAAGAAGTATTTACAGTTTGTATCCATATTGGAATCACATACAATGGTATGACCGCGAACACCGATACCATTCTGGTATGCCCACCTAACCATATGTTCTCCACTGAAATCTTTCCTTAGAACAGGCATGCCGTCACCATTTGCACTCGCAACCGTCTTCTCCTGATCAAGAAGTCCATAAAGTTTCAGGTCATTGTCAATCGTCATGCTGGAGAAGTGCTGGTTAATTACCTTTTTATAACTCTCCTCTTTGAAGCTGGTGTTTGACATTACGCCGCCGATTGAGAATCCAAAATCCTCCTCGGTATTTTTCCACAGCGGAGAATACGCCAGAGTCTCAGCGGAAGCATCTTCCTTATCTGAAACAATCTCTGAAATCTTTACATTTTTGATATAAAAATCATCATGGGTAGAGCTGTTACCAAACCAGTTGATAATCATATAGATTTTAGGATAGCTCATTCCCTTCGCTGAGTAAACCGCATTAAAGGATTTCCAATTTCCAGTACCAATTGGCTCCTGAAGAAGCATCGGATAGTCGTTCACTTCACTGCCGTTTTCGTCCATATACATAATCTGTGCGTAAAAGGATTCCCCATTATGTTTATATCCTGCCTCATGTCTTACATCCAAAGCAATCTGATAATCCTTAGCAGCATATTCCCCAGATTCATCCTTCAAATAATCTGTTATCTCAATCTGGATTCCGTGCCAGTTCTCCGAACGTCCGGATACTCCTACAGCTGGTTCTCCTCCATTATCTGTAGTCTCCAAGGTATTTCCATCTACAACTGTCACATTCGTGCTCTCAGTTGAACTTCTGGCATAAAAATCTACTGAGTTCTGAACCGTATCACTATATTCTTTTGTATCCCAGTTCAGTTTACTGGTAGTAAGAATAGATTTAACACTTGTACCTGTCTCACCGATAGTATACAGAGATCCTTCCGTATCAGGTGTCTCATCTTCCATCAGTTTCATGGAACTAAGCGACTGTGTCGTTTCTGACGTAAACAGTTCGTGAAGAACTTTAAAATTGTCTTTTGCTTCATACCACTTTGAGAACAATCCTGAAAAAGTTCCAAACTGGCTGTAATCATATCCGGTCGTCAGATATGGATTGTCACGAAGTCCCCAGATCGTAACATTGCTGATGATCGGATTCTCGATGCTGCTCTTATGCTTGATACGTTTCTCGCCAGCATTCGGTTCAGCGGGATCATCAGGGGTTGCTACTGGTGGTGTTACTGCTGGCGTTCCTGCCGGCGGTGCTTGGGGTGTAGTTGTCGGTGTAGTGCTCCCTTTAGGAACCTCTGTTGCCTTTGGTTCTGTCTTCTTTACAGTAACCTTAGCTTTAAGGCTTACCGGCTTTTTCTTCCCTTTCAAAGTAATCTTTGCAGTAATATTTGCCTTGCCTGCCTTTTTACCAGTGATCGTAAAAGCTGTTTTCCCTTTTTTCTTTACTGTGGCAATCTTTGTCTTACTGGACTTAACCGTAAGCTTTTTGATTTTCTTAGCTTTTACATTTTTGATCGTTACTTTTTTGGACTTTTTAACCTCTACTGTCACTTTTTTCGCACTAAGCGCCGGTTTCTTTGCAGCAGATGAATCCGGAGCCTGCACACCAGCCATAGTAATAGCCATGGCAGCAATCAGCGTTTTGGCTAATGCACCCTTTACATTTTTGTGCATATGTAATACCTCCTTCTTAGTTTTAACTATTTTTTAAAAAAAGGTGCATACGCACAGGAATGCACCTTTTTTTGTTTTAAATCAGGTAATTATTTACCTACTATTTGATTGGTTTTACAAAATGTTCTTACTCTGCTGGCTCTTCTGCCGCGTCCTTCTTTGCATTCAGTACAACCTTATCAATCGTAATCTCAATATCACCCTCTGTAAGATTTGCAGCATTCTGGAAAAGAAGTTTCAACATCGTAGAACCGCTCACAACAGTCTGCAGGGAAGTTGTCTCAGCAATGATTGACTTTCCGCCGCCCTCTTCGGTTTCTGCCATTCCACTTGACGTAATATCAAACACAGTAACCAGTCCCGTGCTGGAATTATCCGAATTGACAAGCTGCAGTGTTAATGTCTGAGCAGCTTCTAACGGTTCACCATTATAGGTGACACTACCAAACAGCGTAAGGTTCTCATAATCGGCAAGATTTACATCCTTAATAAGCTCTGAAATGTCAATTTTGCCACTTCCTTTGTTTATAGGAGTATCCTTTGGAATAACAACTTTGTTATCTGTTGTTAAGGTAAGTACCTTATCTTCAATTACAGGCTTGGTATCTGTAACAGTAACATGTGTAGTAAAGACAGCTGTTTTATCTTTCTCTGTAGTGATTTCTACAGAAACGGTCTCTACGCCTGCTTTCAGAGCCTTGATCGTTGCTTTCGCCTTATCCTCTGCATTCGGTGTAATAGAAAGTATGTCAGATGTTCCTGTTCCAACACTCCATTTTGCCTCTTTCACACCACCAACAATAGAAGCATTTCTTACAATAGCGGTAGCATTAATCTCCTGACCAGTCTGAATCGTTCCTCTGTCAAGTTCTGCAAGAACATTTGGCTGAACAGACGCGGTCTTGTCAATGGTATCTCCAGGCTTCTGCTGTCCCTCTGTGATGGTTACTTTCTCATTGGTCAATACACGGATATTGCCAAGCTTAAACTCTGAATTTTCAGCACCCTGTGTTCCATCCAGGTTTACATACAGACAGAAACGAATTGTATTATTCTCAATATTCTCTACTAAGCTAAGCTTACCAGAATCGATTATAAATTCATCTTCCACAGGTGTGTCTCCCGTAGGCCCATTAAAGCTATAAGCATAGCCAGACTCAGAAACATCTGTTGCATTTACAAATGTACCATCATCACTGTTATAATCGATTTCATCAGGAAGTGCATCTGAATCCGTTCCCTGCTCTTTTGTGTTTGCAGCTATAAGATGTATCTTTTTATGAGCCAGGTCTCCGGCGATACCCTGGAATGAAAATTTAACACTGTGAAGATCTTTCACCGTAGCCCCCTCTGGAAGAACTACATCAAAGTATGTGTATACATGACCATAACATGCCAGCTTATCCGGATTATCCTTGTTGTAAATCAAATGAGCTGTGCCATCTTCTACCTTAAATAAAGTCAGCTCCTCAGCGCCCTCGCCGCCAACCTGGATATTCTTGATATTCGCAACTTCCCAATTCGGCTCTGGGGTTTTTGTTTTCCTTGGTTTCTGAGTAGCTGTCGCAGTAGGTGTCGGAACCGGTGTTCCCTGCGCCGGTGGCGGTGCAGTAGGAGCCGTCGTTACTGCTGGTGTATTAATTGGAGCTGATGATGCCTTAGGCACTGTTGGATTTTTAACTTTCACCTTCAGAGTCAGCTTTGTAGCTTTTTTCTTTCCTTTAACTGTAACTTTAACTGTAACTTTAGCATTTCCAGCCTTTTTACCAGTTACATTAACAGCTGTTTTTCCTTTTTTCTTTACAGTAGCAATCTTTTTGTTAGAAGTTGATACTGCAAGTTTTTTAACCTGCTTTGCTTTCACATTCTTAATAGTTACTTTTTTGCTCTTTCCCTTAACTATTGTTACGGACTTCGCGGAAAGCTTCGGAGCTTTCGCTTTTTTCGCCGCATCAGCTTCTGGTGCTGCTGATCCTGCCAGAGCAACTGTCAGGGCAACTGCCATAACTTTAGCTAAAGTTCTTTTGAAATTTCTTTTCAAAACTCTTACCTCCTAATTTTTATAGAATTTATAAAATTCCTTAAACAGCGGTCTTCCCTCAGGGGAAGACCCCCGCTTAATACATAATTATCGTGGCATGATCTCAATGTGATCCAACTGATATGCCAAAGGCTGTTCATCCGGAGAACCAAATGCCACTTCTGATATCTTCCCGGCTTTGACCATGATCTTTGATTTAACCTGAACCCAGTCACCTGCTTTTGACAAGTCCACAGTTGTAGCCTTGTTCATTGCTAATGATTCTACACATTCGTAATCTTCATAGGCTTCATATTCTGGCTTCATAAAGTTCTTAGCTGCACGTATGGTCACTTTACCTTCAGCTACAGCATCCGCCTTTATCCATGCACTTACATCATACTGCTTATCTGTCTCACCAGTACGGTTATCAATGAGGATTGCTGGTATATCACCGGCAGTAACCTTCAGGTAGTGTTTACCGTCTTTTGCTTCGCCCTCAACTACAGTTGAATTTGCAATTCCCTGAAGGGCAACGCTCTCACCTTCCATGGACTCTGCAAACTTTCCTTCCGGCATATCTGCCACAGGAAGTTTCGGCAGATCACCCTGTGGTTTTGGTGTCAGCCGCAGAGAGTAGATCAAGAACTCTCCAGGACCATTTTCATTGCAGGCATTTCCAATAGCAACATATTTGACTGCATTGAAGTTACCTGCTGTCGCCTCATCGGATTTCAAGGAACTTAACAGTTCTGAGAAAGTCTCGATACCCGCAGTAACAAATTCACCCTTATCGTTTCGATCTGGTGATGAGCCATCAAAGAATGGCTGGGTCGCAATCGCCGCATTCTTCCACCACTCAGCATCTGTTACTTTCTGATGTTCTGGCAGATTCTTATCGTAGAAGTCCAGTGTCATCTGGAAGGTTGAAAATCCTTTCAGTTCTGCCTTCTGATATGCTGACAGATTTACTTCCTCCGGCAGCTTAAAGTACATTCTCTGGTTTTTATCTGTAAATGTAAATTTCCAACACTCAGTACCCTGATCGTCAACCGTCTTCTCTGGTTTCAGATCTCCGGAAAGTTCCGGATCATACCATGCATCTAAGTCTACATAATATGGCACTGTAGGAAGCACCAGCTTGCAGACCTTAATGGTCACACTCTTCGTCAATGCCGGATTTACCTTAGATGTAGCAGTAATCACTACCTCACAGGTCTCTGCTCCTGCATAATCAAAGTTCTCTGGAACTGTTACTTTTCCTTCACTGCTTACTGTCACCTGAGCATTGTTGGATGTCCAGGTAAGTTCCTTCTGTGTTGTATCTTCCGGTGTAAACTTCACATTAACGTTTGTAGAACCGCCCGGATAAACAATATCACCGCCCTCGCTCAAGGAAAGGTCAAATCCGGTGATCGGAACATCATCCGCTACGAGAGCCACATTATCCATGTAGTATACAAGGCTTCCGTTCGTGGAGGCATACAGTGTATTTCCCTCATAGGTACTTCCCATAACCACGTCAAACTTAGTCTGATCCAACAATGTAGCATCTGCTTCTTTGATACGTGTGGTATTGAAAGCCAGGTTTCTCGTACCAAATCCAACTTTTGCCTGGGCTTCATTCATCTTAAATCCTTTTGTACAGGAATCCTTGATGAAATGAGTGGCCGGCTCTTCCATCTTCCATACATTATCATGGAATGTCGGGAGATATTTCTCCTGCTCTTTTGACTCAACATCATTGTGGAGCTTTATTCCCATCTCTTTATCGCTTCCCGTTGCCATGGAAATATTTTTTCCAAAACGGTATTCTGGATGACCATCTACATGAGCCGACTCCGTCTCATTATTTGTTGTAGAGAAGAAATCTGTTGTCTTGATCGCCCCAAACTGGTCAAAATAGCAACGTATCTCTTTGTACTTGATATCCGCCACATTTCCAACTACACGCCAGTCCGCACGGATCGCAGTATAATTGCCCAACGTCTTTCCTGCTGCGGAAACCCCATCGGAATCTTTCAGTTTAGAAGTATCTACACTGAATATCGGAGCAAAGTCAAATGCCTTATCCGGTCCATCCATCTTAATCTCCAGACATTTGTTTGTTGGATCTTCTGGATCCTGCACAACCGTCATATGTCCGGAATTCTTTCCTGCACATGTGAATTTTGTCCAGGTTGTTCCTACTGGATAGCTCTCAAAGTCCTCGACCATCGTATACTTTCTGTTATCCGGAGGTGCCGTCGGGGCTGGTGTCTTGTCTGATACGAACTTAACAACTTTCAGCTTGACACTCGCCTTCTTGCCACTTCCATCCATGGCAGTTGCCGTGATCTTGGCTGTTCCCTCTTTTTTGGGGCTAATCTTTGTACTGGAGCCTTTTTTGTACGCTTCCGGAATAAAAGCTACACTGGATTTGCTTGATTTCCAATAAAACTTTTTATGGGTCGCCTTTTTCGGCGAAACAGTAGTCTTGAGTGTCAGTTCCCTTCCTCTCATGACTGTATATGTACCCTTTGACATCTTCAGCGTCTCTTTATATTTTGGATACACCTTCTGTTTCTGTCCGTTTACTACCTTAAGTACCCAGTTCGCACTGCTCCATGAAGCAACCGCTTTGGAATTGATGGATACCTTCTTTATCGGTGTACCAATCTTAACTTTGATCGTTGCTTTTTTCTTTTTATTCTGCTTGGATGTAACTGTGATCTTTGCAGAACCTTTGCTCTTGCGAGCTTTTACAACACCCTTTGAGCTGACACTTACAACGGATTTTTTACTTGATTTGTAAGATACCTTTTTGCTCGCTTTTTTAGGGGTCACAGAAACATTTAACTTTTTCTTCTGTCCCTTTTTCAATACAAGTATGCCAGAACCGCCCACTTTGACTCCGATAGTAACTTTTTTAACTTTTTTAGTTGCTGCCTGAGAGTCAACGGATGAAACAGCCAAAGATGTCAGCACCATGGCAAATGCCAGGAAAAATGTGACAATCCTTCTGAAACACTTGTGTGACTGTGTACCGATTTGTCTCATCGAAATACCTCCTAAATTGTTTTTCTTATTGCGAAAAAACTCCATTTCTTCCACAATGAAATTATCATCATTATATCACCACTTTGTACAATATGCAAGGCTATTTTTCATTTAAGCCCCCTCTTACATCCCCCCTTCTTTTTACATTATTTACAATTTATTCACATTTTGTTTCTTTTTAGAATTGACTTCTCTGCTTGTTTCAATATAAAATATATAGAAATATTTTGTCATTCCTATGGCGCATATATACTATTTGAAAAACAAGGAGAACTTTATAAAATGAACACAAACCAATTACTCGATGACATTCAGGAATTCTTTCAGATCAGCCAGAAAGAGATCAACAGCTATTCCCCTCTCACCCTTGCCTATCTGGGGGATGCTGTTTTTGAAATCGTGGTCCGGACGATCATCGTTGAAAAAAAATCCGGCACCGTAAAGTCCCTGCACCGGCAGTCCAGTAGTCTTGTTAATGCAAAAGCCCAGGCTGAACTTATGGCCCGGATCATGAACATATTAACAGAGGAGGAAATTTCCATTTTCAAAAGAGGCCGCAATGCCAAATCCCATTCGGTAGCTAAAAATGCTGATATCCACGACTACCGTACCGCTACCGGCTTTGAGGCATTGATGGGCTACCTTTATCTGAAGGGTGAAATGCAGCGTCTGCTGGAGCTGATCCGTCTGGGACTTGCAGAACTCTCTGAATGACCTGTCAGAACAGGAATTCAAAAACAGAAACCACATTGAAAAAATGCGGAAACAATAGTACAGCCCCGCAAAATAAGCTGATCACCGTCACACAGAGACCAAAACGCATTCTGCTCATCGGCATGCAGACCACCAGAAGCACCGCAAAACTTACAAATCCACCAGCCAGCAGATTTAATGTCGAAACCACCACCTCACCCATATGGAACAGCCTGCTGAAACATGAGATAACCACTAGCCCTCCGGTCAGGGTGGCTGCTGCCGGCAGCGATATACGCAGGACATTTTTCAAAAAACCTTTGGGAATCGTATCCTCGTGGCGTTCCAATGCCAGCACAAAACTGGGGATGCCGATGGATGTCGCTCCGATCAGACTGAGCTGGATCGGTATGAAGGGATACGTTTTCCCGATAATGATAAAAAGCACACACAAAAAAATAGAATATAATGTCTTGGTCAGATACAATGCACTGACTCTTTCTATATTAGATATGATCGTCCTTCCTTCATTTACAATTTCTTTCATGGAGGAAAAATCTGAATCCAGAAGCACAATATGAGCACTCTGTTTTGCCGCATCGCTGCCGGATGCCATGGCGATCCCGCAATCCGCATCCTTCAGCGCCAGAACATCATTGACGCCGTCTCCCACCATTCCTGTCACATTTCCCTCTGCCTCAAGGGCCTTTACGATGCACTGCTTCTTCTCGGGAGAAACTCTTCCAAACACCTGGTATTTGTCAATCTCCGCACGAAGCTGTTCCGGTTCTTCCGGCAGTTCTCTTGCGTCTACATATCTTTCTGCTCCGTCAATCCCTGCACGGCCTGCCACTACAGATACTGTCAAAGGATTGTCTCCCGACAGTATTTTGATATTCACACCTTTTTCCCGAAAAAAACGAAAGGTCTCGGGGGCATCCTCTTTGATCACATCTCCCAGGGCAATGAGTACAAGGGGCTTCTCTTTTTCGTCTGCCAGCAGCAAAACCCGCATCCCTTCAGCTGCAAACTGCTCCGCCTGTTCCAGCGCCTGTCCATCCTGTGTGAGATATTCCGGCGCCCCAAGAAAATACCGTTTTTTTCCCTCTGCCTCCCTCACTGTGATCCCCATATATTTACGCCTGGAACTAAAAGGAATCTTATCTATGATTTCCAGTTTTTCCGTATTTTCAAAATAACCTCTCAATGCCTCCGTGGTACTGTTTGTCTCCTCAAATGCATAAGAGAAACTTTCCATAACAGGATATACCTCTTTTTCTTCTGTACCCCCTGCCAGTATGACCTTCTCTACCCGAAGTTCCCCGGTGGTAATCGTACCTGTCTTGTCAAGGCAGAGCACATCTACCCTTGCCAGTGCCTCGATCGCCTCCATCTCCTGAACCAGGGCATTCTTTTTCGCCAGCCTTCCCACACCAAGGATAAAGGAGATACTAGTCAGGAGCACCAGCCCTTCCGGAATCATTCCAAGTACTCCTGCTACTGTATTCACCAGAGAATCAGATATATTATTTCCTGCCACCTGCCTCTGGATAACGAACAACACTGTTCCAATCGGCAGGATTGCATAACCTACATATTTTATTATTTTTTTTATGGCAATCTGCATCTCAGAAGTAGCCCGTCTTTTCGTCTTTGCTTTTTTTACGAGCTGTGTCGCGTAATTATCTTCACCTACATGAATGACTTCTGCCGTCGCCGTACCTGCTGCTGCCGTACTCCCTGAATACAGAAAATCGCCGCTCTTTTTTAAAACCGCCAGTGATTCCCCGGTAAGAAGAGATTCATTTACCTCCAGCCCCTGGGATTCCTTCGTCACACAATCCACCGGGATCTGGTCACCAATAGATACCCGGATCATGTCTCCTTTCTTCAGGCTTTCAACCGGAACTTCTCGGATCTCCTCCCCCAGCACAAGTTTAGCCTTTGTGGCGGTAACTACGGACAGCGCATCTACCAGTTTCTTCACTTTTATTTCCTGAATGATCCCAATCAGGGCATTGGTAATGACAATCCCCATAAACAGCATATTTTTATATTGCCCCGAAAAAAGGATCAGACCTGCGAGTACAAGATTCAGAAAATTAAAATAAGTAAAGGTGTGGGAGGCGATAATCTCCCCTCTGCTCCTTGAAGCGTCCATAACTCCCTCCTGTGTACTTTCCTCGTAATTCTACATCTGAAATGACTAATATTATCTGCCAGAATGCGTCCTACAGCCCAGTGACCCCTAATTTGAGCTGGTTTGACAGCACAAATTGAAAAAAGAGAATCCCATGAGCGAACTCATGTCTCCTCTTTTCCTATCTTCCACAACTTATAATTTTATAAAGCTAGCGACGGGAATCGAACCCGTGACCTCTTCACTACCAATGAAGTGCGCTACCGACTGTGCCACGCCAGCTTAGATTAATTTTTAACCCACGCATTATTGTAGCAGAGTAATATCATTATGTCAACAGGTAATCAACACAATTCACCTAATTTTTTCTTAATGCGCTGTAGAGCATTATCGATGGACTTTGGAGTGCGCCCCAAATGCTCCGCAATCTGCTGGTAACTCATGCCCTCGATGTACAAATTTACCACATTTTGCTCAAACTGGCTCAGCTGGTTTTGAATATATGCCTCGATCTTTCCCACCCGCTCCCTGTCGATCATAATGTCTTCCGGATTGGATATTCCATTTTTTTCTAATATTTCCCCCAGAGTCTGTCCTGTCTCCTCGGTTCCAATGCCACCCACTGGAACATCCAGAGATACATAAGTATTCAGAGGTGAGTTCTTGAGACGGTTCGCCCCTTTTACTGCATTATACAGCTGCCGTTCGACACACAGATTGGCAAATCCATAAAAAGAATTTTCTTTTTCAGGCTGATAGTCGCGAATCGCCTTGAACAACCCAATCATCCCCTCCTGGATCAGATCGTCACTGTCGCCTCCTATGAGGTAAAGCGCCCTCGCCTTCTTTCGCACCAGATTTTTGTACTTTTCCATCAGATAATCTACACCAGGATTATCCCCCTGGCGAATTTGATATATGATTTCTTCATCGGTAAGATCATCATACCACTTTGCCATATTTTTCTTTCCCCTCAGCCAGTACAATAAATATTAAGCTCATTACGTAATATTCGCTGCACCAGCGTATTTCCTCTGCCTTACGATCTCAAATGCAAGAACCCCTGCCGCCACAGAGGCATTCAAAGAATCAATATCCCCTGACATAGGAATCGCCGTCTTAAAATCACAGTGCTCCTTCACAAGACGCGACACACCAGATCCTTCATTTCCGATCACCAGGCCAACAGAACCGTTCAGATTCTGGCGGTACATAACCTCTCCTTCCATGTCTGCGCACACAAACCACATCCCCTTTTCTTTAAGCCGTTCCATTTCAGCAGAAAGATTTGTCACCTTTGCCACTGGGGTATAATGGATCGCTCCGGCAGATGCTTTCACCACTGTAGCTGTCAGTCCCACTGCCCGGCGCTTTGGAATGATCACTCCATGTGCCCCTGCCAGGTTGGCGGTGCGGATAATTGCTCCCAGGTTATGGGGATCCTCAATACCATCCAGCAGAAAAATGAAAGGATCTTCCCCTCTCTGTTCCGCCAGCTCAAACATATCTTCCACAGTACTGTAATGAAATGCCGACAGAACTGCCACCACTCCTTGATGTTTCCCGGTTTCGCTCATATGGTCCAGGCGCTCTTTTGGCACAAAGTCTACCAGGCTTCCGGCTTTTTTTGCCTCCCTCAATATGCTCAGCACCGGACCGTCTTTGCATCCTTTCAGCACAAACAGCTTTTCGATCAGCTTTCCCGCACGAAACGCCTCCAATACGCTGTGGCGCCCCTCTAGTCTGCTTTCTTCCTCCATTTTCCCTCTCCTTCTTCTTTCAAGTAATGTCATTTATATATACACGTAACCCAGTCATCTCCTCGTCTGTATCCAACGCCTTTGCCATAATATATGGCTTCTCAGACTGTACGGTCCGGATCCCTTCACCGGTCACCTCTCCCAGAAAATATCCATCTGAAATTGTAACCTTTTTGCCGTCCTCTTCATCCAGATGGGCGCATAACGATTCCATTATCTTTCTTCCATCTTTTGGATCACAGATCACTTCTATCACTTCAAAAGCGCCTTCTTCCCAGGTATAGGCAGCCATGCCCCGAATCTTCCCGTCCTCCCATAAAACGACCACTTCACCTTCCAATGCCTTCATTTCTTTATGAAGCTGTGCCAAATATTCTGTGCTATGCCGCATATAAAGATCCAGTTCAGAAGCAGCCAGTAAATCGCAGGAAAATTTCTCCAGTTTTCTCCGTTCTTCCTTGCTCATGTTAGAAAAAGACTGCACCTCATACCATTTCTTTTTATTCCCATACACCTCGATCTGTCTGCGGTAATATACTGGCAAAAAACCAAGTGGTCTGTAGATCTGTTCATCTGCCGGGCTGAGAAAGGCAAGTCTGGCACCAGCCTGCTGAAATTCATTCAGCCCCTGTTCTATATTTTTTCTCATGTGCCCCCGTCCGCGGCTCTCTTCTCTTGTCGCCACGCCCACAATATAGGGACAGATGCAGAACTCTCCCCGGTAAACCATCTCATAAGGTGTAAAAAACGCCATACCCGCCAGTTGATCATTCTCATATCTTGAATAGATTTTGCTTCTTTTGGCCTTTTCGCAAAAATAAAAATCTATATATTTATCTGTGTCACAAAATATCTCTTTCCAAAGTTCCCGATGATTCATCCTGACTAATCCCTCCCTTAGCTCAACAGGTCAGATCTCATTGGTCAGTATGCACACCGCATGAGAAGATATTCCTTCCCTGGCTCCTGTGAACCCAAGCCCTTCTTCCGTCGTTGCCTTTACACTGATCCGGCTGAGCTCTACAGAGAGGGCTCTGGCTATATTTTCCCTCATCTTGTCAATATACGGCGCCATTTTAGGGTTTTGGGCGATAATGACGGAATCAATATTTCCCACGGTGTATCCGTTTTTCTTTAACAGTTCCGCCACATGCTCCAACAGGACGATGCTGGAAATCCCCCGGTAGGCTTCCTCCGTATCGGGAAAATGCTTTCCTATATCCCCAAAAGCTGCTGCTCCCAGAAGAGCGTCCATAATGGCATGTACCAATACATCTGCGTCGGAGTGACCAAGCAGCCCATATTCATAATCGATCTTTACTCCGCCAAGTATCAGATCTCTGTCCTTAACCAGTCTGTGTACGTCATATCCTGTACCAATTCGCATAAGATGACCTCCTTGTTTTACTGAGAGCTTCTCCGCCCGCCGTGCCATTCTTCGCCGCTCCGCAGATATCAAATTTTACTATAAGAAAAAGCCTTGAATAATCAAGGCTTGTAAGTAGCGGGAAAGGGATTTGAACCCCCGACACCACGGGTATGAACCGTGTGCTCTAGCCAACTGAGCTATCCCGCCATAGGCCATATAAAATGGCTATATATTAAGCTGCCACAAAATAAGAAATTAAATGGGACCTACAGGGCTCGAACCTGTGACCCTCTGCTTGTAAGGCAGATGCTCTCCCAGCTGAGCTAAGATCCCATACGCCATTCGCTTACCAGCAGCGCCATTGACTATTATATTAGGACATGACAAATTTGTCAAGCCTTTTTTTACTTTTTTCTATTTTTTTATCAAATATTTTTCATAATGTCCCATTAACACCACAAAAAGTTTCTATAAGAACAATGTCGTAAATGTTCCTGCTGCCACCACGCTGAGCGTATACATGATAATACCCGCCAGCAATACACCACCCATAGCTGCTAAGGCGCTGGATTTAAAATCCATGTCCAGAAGACTTGCAGCCAAAGTACCTGTCCAAGCACCTGTCCCTGGAAGAGGAATACCAACAAATAAAAGAAGTGCTACAAAAAGACCTCTCCCCGCCTTTTCCTGAAGCTTCTTTCCTCCCTTTTCGCCCTTCTCCAGACAGAAGGTGAAAAACTTACCGATAATCGGCTTGTCCGCCCCCCATTCCAGCATTTTCCTGGCAAAGAGGTAGATAAAAGGAACAGGAATCATATTTCCCACCACTGCTACAACAAAAGATATCGGCATGGAAATATCATATCCAGCAGCCATATAAGTCGCTGCAATAGGAATCGCTCCCCTCAATTCAACAATAGGTACCATAGATACTAAAAAAACAATCAAATACTGTAACATTTTATATTTATCCTTTCATTTATGGTAATGCCGATGAGAAGAGTGGCAAATCATACTTTACAAATCTCAATCTGGACTTCCCCACCCTCAGCAAAATTAATCATCGCATAGGTAGGAATGCCATCTCCCTGCCTCGGTTTGGAGATACTTCCCGGATTCAAAACCGTCAGTTGGGAAGACTGCTCCACAAAAGGAACATGGGTATGGCCATACATGACGATATCTGCCTCCTGTTCCAGCGCCCAGTACTTTAGGATGTCCACTCCGCCGACCACGTGCTGTCTATGCCCATGGGTCATTGCAATCCGGTGGCCATGCAACTGAAACACAAGAAATTCGGGTGCATCCGATGACCAGTCACAATTCCCTCTAACCATATAAACAGGACCTGGAATAGAATTTCTAAGCCTGTCTCCATGATTTTCTACATCTCCCAGGAAAAAAATCCCCTCTGTTTCTTTATGTTTTTTTATGATGTCCAGCATATTGTCATCTCTGCCGTGAGAGTCGCTGAATACCAGATATTTTGCCATATTATTCTCTCCCGATAAGTTCAACAAATGCCGGTTTTTACTACTTTAGTTTCTCTACCATCTTCCTCAGGGCAATTCCCCGGTGGCTGATACGGTTCTTTTCTTCCGGCTCCAGTTCCCCGGTAGTGCAGCCCCGTTCCGGCAGATAAAAAATTGGATCATAGCCAAAACCGTTGGTTCCTTTCGGCTCATAAGCCAGCACTCCTTCGATCACCCCTCTGGTGGTCTCCACTCTTCCGTCCGGGTACGCACAGGCGATCACACATACAAACCGCGCTGTCCTCTCGCCTTCTTTGGCTGCTTCACAGCGCCGGAGCAAATCCGCATTTTTTATATCGTAGGATGTCTCTTCCCCCAGATATCTGGCAGAATAGATGCCAGGTTCTCCATTCAGATAATCCACCTCAAAACCGGAGTCATCCGCCAGCACCATCTCTCCCGTCTCCTCACAGATTGCTTTTGCTTTGATGACAGCATTCTCTTCAAAACTAGTTCCATCTTCGACGATATCTGTATGTATATCCAAATCTTTAAGAGAATATACGTCATAACCATCTCCGAGGATCTGTCGGATCTCATTTACTTTTCCCTGATTATTAGTCGCAAATATTAGTTTCTTTGCCATAATATTCCTCATTTCCTTCTTAGTATAATCGGTACAGCGTAAAATAGCAAGCACATTTTTCCGTAAAAGTAAAGCCAAGCGTATGAGAATTCACCATGCCTGCATGAGGGGATTCTCATACATTTGGCGCACCTCCGAAATGAGCAGGCAGGGCGACAGCCCGGACTGCGAATGCAGGGGGGCGATTGTGAGAGTGCCAGCGGCACGAAACAATCGACTTTTACATATGAATCAGTATCTAGGTGGCTTTATCCCCATGTACTGATAGAGGTAGGTCTTAATCATGCCATTATAAATTTTTCGATTTTTGGTTGCTTTTTTCCCTATAGCTTTCTGCGCTTCTTCAAAACCGCTCAGCAGGAAGAAAGACCAGGTCTCATTTTCACGAATGATATTACCAATAGTGCGGTATAAGAGCTCCATTTCTTTTTTAGATGAAAGCCTCTCTCCATAGGGGGGATTGGATATTACAAAACCATATTTCTTCGGCGAACTGAAATTAATGATATCTCTCTGCTGAAAATGGATCTGCTTGTCCACACCGGCAAGCGCCGCATTTGCCCTTGCCATTTTTAAGACTTCTCCGTCAATATCGTATCCCTGTAAATTAAGATCTGCTTCCTCTTCCAGCAAGTCAGAAGCCTCCTCTACCGTTGAATACCACTCCTTTTTAGGAATGAGATTGGTCCAGCCCTCGGCAGTAAATTCCCGGTTCATCCCTGGAGCCATATTCATTGCGATCATAGCCGCCTCAATGAGGATCGTCCCACTTCCGCAAAATGGATCCACCAGAATCCGGTCTTTTTTCCAGGGCGAAAGAAGGAGGATCGCCGCCGCCAACGTTTCTGTCACCGGTGCGGGAGCTGTATACTTCCGGTATCCCCTCTTATGAAGAGATATTCCCGTCGTATCAAGCCCCACCGTCACAACATTTTTTAAAATGCTGATACGAAGCGGATATTCTGCACCATCCTCCGTAAACCATTCCTGGTGATAAGTCTGTTTCAAACTCTCCACCATTGCTTTTTTTACAATCCGCTGAATATCTGATGGGCTGAACAGCTGGCTATTTACCGATGACGCTTTTGCTACCCAGAATTTCCCATCCTTGGGAATGTATCTGTCCCAAGGCAGCGCCTTAATATTTTCAAACAGTTCATCAAAGGTAAATGCTTCAAATTCTGCTACCTTCAAAAGAATCCGCTCTGTCGTCCGCAGGAAAATATTTGCCCGGCAAATTCCCTCGGCATCTGCCCGGAAGGTGACTTTTCCATTATCCACCGCCGAGATCTCGTAACCGAGATCCAAAATCTCCCGTTTCAGCACTGCTTCCATTCCAAAATGGCAGGGTGCGACCAGCTCATACGTGTTATTTTTCATTCAGCCTTCGTTTCCTTTCTTTTCCATACCTTATATCCCTGGTATCCCCCGGCGATACTGATGGCATAATAGCCCTTCTTGTTCATCTCCCTCGCCGCATACATACTCTGATTCCCCCGTTCACAATAAAATACCACGGTATCGTATCTGTGGGTCCAGGTCTCTTTTTCCACCTGCCAGCGCTCATAAGGTATATTTTTAGCCCCTTTTATATGGCCCTGTTCATAATCTTCTTCCTCCCGTAAATCTATGAGAATTGTTCCCGGTCTTCTAAGATAATTCTCCAGATCCTGGATGGGTATTATCGAAAAACTCATACTTATCACGTTCTTTTTTATTACATTATATGACACGATTATGTAAAACGTGACCGCCTTTGCGTAAATCAAGCCGCCTCCAGATGGTGACGGCCTGATCGCTGTGGCAAACTACTTTGTGCTGTTGTAAGAATTGTTTGCATTCTTAGTAGAATTTTTGCTGGAATTCTTACTAGAGCTGTTGCTGGAATTGTTGCTTGAGTTGCTGCTTGTATTCTTCGTGCTGTTGTTCGAGTTGTTGTTTGTGCTGTTCTTGCAGCCTGAAGAATTCCGGCAGTTTGAGCAGTTTGACCTGTTGTTTGTACTATTCTTTGTGCTGTTGTTCGAGTTGTTGTTTGTGCTGTTTTTTTCATTGAAATCGTCTAAAAAATTCTTAGCCATTGTTGTATTCCTCCTGTTTGTAATGTGTTAACGTTACAGGAATAGTATGGCTGTTTTATATGACGTTATACTAATCAAGCTTTTCCAACTGAACCAAATAATTCCATTTTTTCTTTTACTGTAGCCTTTATGGCATCGGCACCTGGAGCCAGGAGCTTGCGCGGGTCAAAGCCCTTTCCTTCCAGGTCTTTTCCTGCCTCAATATATTTACGTGTCGCATCTGCGAAAGAAAGCTGGCACTCTGTATTTACATTAATCTTAGAAACTCCAAGGCTGATCGCCTTTTTGATCATATCTTCAGGGATTCCTGTTCCACCGTGAAGTACCAGCGGCATATCTCCTGTCAGCTGCTGTACGGCATCCAGTGTCTCAAAGCTGAGACCTGCCCAGTTTTCCGGATATTTTCCGTGAATATTACCTATTCCGGCCGCCAGCATGGTGACACCGAGATCTGCAATCATCTTACATTCTTCCGGATCTGCACATTCTCCGGCGCCAACAACTCCATCCTCTTCACCACCGATAGAACCAACCTCTGCCTCGATGGACATTCCCTTTTCATTGCAGACAGCTACCAGTTCTTTTGTTTTCGCCACATTTTCTTCGATGGGATAATGAGAGCCATCAAACATAATGGAAGAAAAGCCTGCTTCGATACATGCCTTTGCTCCCTCATAGCTGCCATGATCAAGATGAAGCGCTACCGGAACAGTGATTCCAAGCTCCTCTAACATTCCATTAACCATGCCCACAACAGTCTTATAACCGCACATGTACTTTCCCGCTCCCTCAGATACACCAAGGATAACTGGGGATTTTAACTCTTCTGCCGTGAGAAGAATTGATTTTGTCCACTCAAGATTATTGATATTAAACTGTCCTACCGCATATTTTCCTGCCTTTGCTTTTGTAAGCATCTCTTTTGCTGAAACTAACATATCCTTACCTCCATTTTTTGTTGATCATCCCTCCTATAAGGAAGAATTATTATTTTCTACCGCAGCAATGTTTATATTTTTTTCCGCTGCCACATGGACAGGGCTCATTTCTTCCCACTTTTGGTTCTTCATTGCGAACCGTACCAGAGTCTTTCTGTTTGCGGTACAGCTCCTTCTGACGCTCTTTGGTCAGAATCTCGTTCCACTGGGGAAGCGTATACAGCCACTCAGCATTGCATTCGACCATATTGTAATACAATTTTTCGCAGTCAATATCGAGTTTTACCTGTGTATCCTTCTCCATGGTGTCGATGGGATTGGGCTCCTTTAGACTGTCATTGATACCGTCTAAAAATCCAACCATCATAGAAAGGGGCACCTCATATTTTTCTGCCAGCCCCTCCACAGTTCCCTCGACTACTTCCTCTGGGTTCGCCAGAAGCTGCTCGTAGATTCCTCTTTCCAGTTCAAAGTAATTTCTCCAAAGTTCTTCTCCCTTTTTCGAATTCTGCATATCCTCTGCGTATGCATAATCTCTCCATTCCTGTAATAATGCCATTTAATTGACCTCCCTGGCTTTTTCTCTGTTTTCATTCTGCCGGACAGGGCGGCAGCCCCATAATTTACTCATTTCATACTTGACTGGCATAAGCACTCACACATGATTTGCACAAACCAAATTGCGTAAGCTGCTTACTAATAAGTTCGTCGAAATTTATTGTATCACAAAAAATGGCATCAAGCAAGATAGGAATCTATTCCGTCTGCAATTCCCTTTACCATCTTTTTCTGATATGCCGCCGAAGACATCTTCCGATCCTCCGCCGGATTGCTCATAAATCCCATCTCAATTATGGTTACAGGAATCTTACACCAGTTAATCCCCGTCATCGTGTCCGTATACATGACGCCACGGTTCTTTGCTCCAGTAGCACGGCAGAAGGCAGCAATAACTTTTTGGGAAAATTTCTGGCTGGCGCTGCGCACTTTTTTCGACAGATACCGGTTTTTGTTCGTTGGGGCAATAGTCAGCGCTCCGCTGACCGATGAGCTGGAGGATGAATTTGCATGGATTCTCACAAAGGCGTCTGCTTTTGCCCGGTTTGCCACCTGCGCCCGCTGAACATTGGATATATTTACATTGTGGCCGGTTCGGACCATAACCACCTTGTAGCCCCGCTCTACCAGTTCTTTCTTTAACTTCTTAGCCACCTGAAGGTTCAGTTTATATTCAGGCAGTTTTGTCGCACAGCCGGAAGTCCCCGAAGTCACCTTTGCTTTTTTTGTAGAAGAACCCGGACCATTGGGCTCCTTAGCGTTATTTCCCCGCAGCTGATGCCCCGCATCGATCGCCACAACCTTCTGTCTCGCCGCACAGGCTTCCTTTGCATCTGCTGCCGAAAATAACAGGCACAAGCCTGTCAAAATGACTGCTGATACTATTTTTATTTTTAACTTCATGTTCATTTTCCCCTCTCTTCTCATCTTTACACAATTTAATGGCACAATTGAGCTGTAACGACAAAAACCGCCCATATAAGGCGGTTCCCATCATTTTGTCAATGCGGAGTATGGGACTTGAACCCACACGTCTCAGAGACACATGATCCTTAGTCATGCCTGTCTGCCAATTCCAGCAACTCCGCATGCAATTTAACACTGCTTGACTATAATACCAGATTTCCCTCCCATTGTCAAATGTTTTTTCAATTTTTTATCTATTTTTTATCTGCTTCCCGCAAACCAGGAGATCAGGCTGCTGTTTTCCCGGGTGATCTTCCCCAGCTGTGAATGAGGAAGCGGACACATGACAGATCCTGTCTCGACCGTCACATTGGGAATTTTTTTGTTGTAGATCAGCCAGTCGCCAAAACCGCCGTTGGGATCTGTGCTGATAGATTTTGGCATAAGCCGGTAGCCGGTAAATTGATTCACCTTTTCTGCCAGCGCCTTCTGCCTGCTATAGAGGGCGGGCGTCCCTTCCACGTTATAATTCCAGTAGAGAATGCTCCCAGTGGAATGATAGTTCAGCGCCTCCCTGAGCCCGGATATGCTGTTGACAAACCTTATCATTGCCTTCGTCTCTTTTTCCGATGCTGCTTTCGTGCCCGGATAGGTCATCCCATCGGGTTTTTCGGATTTATTTTTTGTGTTCCAGCCCCCGGGAAAATTCAGATTCAGATTTACCCCTCTGGCATTTCCTTTCCATGTGCGGGCAGGTTTTTTTGTCTTTTTGCAGACCTTTCTCAACTTTTTGTTACGGATAGAACCAAATCCGGACTGGGAGATGGCCACGCCGTCTGGATTGATCATGGGCACCACATAAAGGCACGTATGTGCCAGCGTGTTTTTATATTCTGGATACTGCCTCAGTATCTCCTCACTCTTCCGCATAAGCATCAGTGAATTCAGCCATTCTCTCGCATGGATGCCCCCATCCAGCAGAAGTTTTCTCCCTGCGGAAGGGTTACCAATGCGAAGGCACCAGATGTTTCTCCCATCTTCGCTGGTTCCCAGACATTTTAACGCCGCCCTGCCGCGGTATTTTCTGGCGATCTGCTGCAGATCCTCTGTCATATCCTCGTAACTGTAGACTGTGTCCCTGTCATTCACCAGCCAGGGTTCTTCTTTTACAATGATTTTCACTTTAACTAAGTTCTTCTGGGACCCTCTGACCTTTGCCTCAATGACAGCCGTCCCCCTCTGTCTCGCCGTTACGATCCCTTTTTTGTCAACACGCGCCACTTTTTTATTAGAAGAAGTGAATTTTATCTTTTTGGCAGAATAATTATATGACAGCCTCGTCGTCTTCCCCTGATACACCACCTGTTTTGCCGGGGTCTTTGCATAGATACGCGGAGCAAAATAAATATATACGAAAATGCTCTCCCCAGTTTCCTTTGCCGTCACCTGTACAATGGCATACTGTTTTTTGTCCCTTGCCTTATCGGTGCAGGATACAACCCCAGCCTGGGAAACCTTTATTTTCTTTGACGTAATATCCTTTTTCCGTATCCCGCCTGTTATGCGAAAGGTAGATTTCTTCGATGGCACCAATTTAACGGGATCGGAACCATAAGATGATATACGGTATATCTTTCCTTTTTTTATCTTTCCATATCCGATTCCTTTCTGCTTCCCTGCGCGGTATGCCGCGTTTTTGTTTTTCAGCATCAAGGGAGCCGGGGAGGCAGTGGGAACAGGCGTCGGTGGCAATGGCACCTCTGTAGGTGCTGGTACTTCGGCAGGGACAGGAGTTTCCGAAGGAAATGAGGGCACATCCAGAGAAGGCGTCTGGATTCCGGCAGAATCCCCCGCCCCATCGGTCTGTTCAGCCTTCGCTGGCTCCCACACCATACAGCTCAGAACAAGTGACAGGATCATCCATACTCCAAGCCATATTTTTTTACTGTTTATAATTTTCATCCTTCCCCACCTCTTTGTACGACGTGCTAATTCCGTCTGGTCTAAAAAGGGTACCTCATCTGGATGAAGTACCCTTTCTAAATTCATTATAGACAGTTTAACTTAAAACTATGTCAAAATTAGCTCATTGGCGTCATTAAACTATGCAAGTTTACTCTTTGCCACGTCAACAAGAGCTGCAAATCCTTCCGGATCGCTGATTGCCATCTCAGAAAGCATTTTACGGTTTACATCTACCTCTGCAAGCTTCAGACCATGCATAAATTTACTGTAAGAAAGCCCATTGATGCGTGCTGCCGCATTGATACGTGCGATCCACAGCTGTCTGAACTGTCTTTTTCTCTGCTTTCTTCCTGTGTAAGAAGTCTCCAGGGCACGCATTACTGACTGCTTTGCCACACGGTACTGTTTGGATCTGGCGCCTCTGTAACCTTTTGCCAGCTTTAATACTCTTTTATGTTTTTTCTTTGCGTTTAATCCGCCTTTAATTCTAGCCATTTGTCATTTACCTCCTTCGCCAATCCATCAGATATATGGCATGATCTTCTTCATTGTCTTTACGTTGGTATCATCCACAAGAGTTGATTTTCTGAGATTTCTTTTTCTTTTCGTGGTTTTTTTCGTCAGGATGTGGCTCTTGTAAGCTTTGTTGCGAACCAGTTTACCAGTTCCGGTTACTTTGAATCGCTTTGCAGCGGCTCTTTTTGTCTTCATTTTCTGATTTGCCATGATTATTTCCTCCATTTATATTTGGTAGCAGATATCTACCACTATTTTGCGGCTGTTAAAAACATGATCATGCTTCTTCCTTCCATTTTGGCTTCCTTATCGATCGCAGCGACGTCCTCTAACTTCTCATAAAATGCATTGAGAACTTCACGTCCGACATCCTTATGCGCCATCTCGCGGCCACGGAAACGAAGGGTCACTTTCACCTTGTCACCCTTGGACAGGAATTTACGAGCCTGATTAGCCTTTGTATTTAAATCATTTGTATCAATGTTCGGCGAAAGACGAATCTCCTTCACATCAATCGTTCTCTGCTTCTTCTTGGCCTCTTTTTCTTTTCTTGCCTGATCATATCGGAATTTTCCGTAATTGATGATCTTACAGACCGGCGGCTTTGCCGTCGGGGCAATCTTAACCAGATCAAGGTCAGCATCTTTTGCTTTCAGATAAGCTTCTTTTGCTGACATAATTCCAAGCTGTTCTCCGTCCGGGCCGATCACGCGCACTTCCCTGTCGCGAATCTGCTCGTTAATCATTAAATCGCTGATAACCTGCACCTCCAAATGTAATAAAAAAAGATAACTGTTTTTAAAGCCAGCTATCCACATAAATTCAGTATTCTCTCATTTTGAAAAAATGGTTGACCATTGCGCGCTCCTCATATGGCGGCAAGGTGAGAGTGGATAACTCTGCTTTTTGCACCTTTGCTATTTTACCATAGAGAAGCGCGGTATGTCAAGGTTTTTTTCCACTTCCCTGATTTTCCAGGGGACCATAAAAGCAGGAAATGGACTTTTCACCATTTTTTTTCATGTTCTGGAGAAAATATCTTCCATCTGCGCCTTTGTACACCTGTCCCCCCACAACGTAACTGTCTGAACCAAGATAATATAGATTATCTTTTTCCACCTCTACCACCTTATGCAGCTCATCCTCCTCATATTCAGCCTCAAAAATCCCTTTGCTGGTAGCTGTTATGATCGTATTCTCTTTCACTCCCAGAGCAAAGGAATTCTGATATAAGGGTTGTATGACGGAACATCCGACGGTTCGCCGCCAGGGAACAGACCACATAGATCAGGCAGAAAAGCACCCCTGCAAACCAAACCAGACACAGAACGGCGTCCATGGGTATGGCTGACAGCCAGACCTCTGGTTCCATATCTGTCACGGTTTCTTCGACCGCTTTTTTTTCAATTTCCGGATTCACTGAATGTGAAACTTCTTTCGTCCCCATCATCGTTTCTTTATTAAAAGGATAGGAACGGCTTCCTTCGCCGCTTAAATCCCCTTTCCCTGGTTCCAGCCTGTCCTGAATCTGTACGGGAGACAAAATCTGCGCATTCTGGGATATGGCGCGTTCCACCTGTTCCGGGAACAGATGATAGATCCCAGTGATCGGTACAGGGAGCAGGATTCGAAATACTGCCAGCACCCAAAGAAGATACATACCAATCCGGGGCAGACGCTTGAACAAGGGACGCAGCAGCAATAAAAACAAGATGATTACAGACACAGACATACACAGTTCCCATATGTAATTCAGCAGGGCATTTGCTGTAAAGACACCTGCTGCTTCCTCCAGCCATTCTCTCATTTACTCACACTCCTCAATGAATTTTTTCAATTCCTCGACCTGCTTTCTGCTCAATTTGGATTTGTCTGCAAATGCTGTTACAAAACGGGCGATAGATCCGTCAAACCGCTCGTTGACAATCTTGCTGCTCTCCTGCGCCAGATATTCATCCTGGGTAATGAGCGCCGATACTACCGCATCTTCATTTTTAAAGATCCCAGCTTTACAGAGATTTCTGAGCACAGTGTAGGTGGTAGGCTTCTTCCAACCCAGTTTTTCACTGCACAGTTTTACCAGCTCTCCAGAACGAATCGGCTCGTTCTGCCACACAATTCTTGCAAATGCCATTTCACTTTCAGATAATAAATTATCCCTCATAACACCCCTCCTGCTTGTCGGTTTATTATCAATAAACCTTTTTTCTTTAGTTTATCATTTATAAACCACATTGTCAACCCGTTTCTGATGTGTTAAAATAAGTTTTAGCAAACTTGGCTCGACGGCACCAATTTGAACCCGTTTCATAACAAACTATTTTGTGTGGAAAGCAGGTGATTCCTCTGACTGATAAAGTTTTATACCGCTTTGGTCTTATCTTGTTTATCGCTGGTATCATCGCATCTATTTTACAAAACCTGGGGGTCGTAAATCTTCCACAGCTGCTATACCCCTGCCTCTTCCACCGGATCACTGGCCTTTACTGTCCTGGCTGCGGGGGAACCCGCGCTTTTACATCACTGCTGCAGGGACATTTCTTCTCATGCTTCCGCTATCATCCCTTTGTCTTTTACTGTTTCATGATGTATGTCCTGTTCATGACAAGCCATACGCTGAAATGGTTATATGATAGAAAAAATAAAAAGAAAGCCTCCCGCAAATCTCCTTTTGCAAGAGGACTTTCTTTCCGTATCTGTTATGTTTACATAGGCATTGTCATCATACTGATTCAGTGGATGCTCAAAAACTTATTCCTGCTCATCTACTGAAAACCGATCAATAATAACCAAGATCTATCCGGAAAAACTGCTGCATCCAATTCCGGACCTGATTCTGGTCATTGGGGTCAATCTGGTTCAGCTGCTCCCAAATCTGAGGGTCCATTGCTTTATTCCAATCAATCATCATAGCCATACTAAATAGAATATATGCTCCTAACAGGATTCCGATTCCATTTAAGATGATCCCGACGATTCCCAGCGTTTTGCCGGAACCAGTGCCCTTTACAATGCAAATGATTGAAAAAACCAAACCTACGATCGCCGGAATCATTCCAAATCCCAGACAGGAACAGCAGAGGATGGAAAATCCTCCCAGTATGACTGCCGCGATGCCTAGTCCTTTTTTTGCATTCTCTTCCATATATTTTTACTCCTTTTCCCATAGATGATCATCAAGGACAAAAAATCTTTTGTCCCCACACAGGAAGTGCCGCCATTATCGTGTCTTTTCCGGCCGGGACAGTTCCTGGATCCATGCCGCCTTGCGAATACAGCATAATACTGATCACGACCAGGGTAATACTCAGAGTCAGCCCCACCGCTCCTACTACAATGCCAGCAACCGCCAGATCCTTCTGTCTCTGATTCTCTTCCCGCAGAGCAATGATCCCAAGTACGATCCCTACCACAGCGCACAATATCGCCAGCTGCCACAGGCAGCAGTTCAACACAGATACGCAGGATACTACCAGAGATCCAATCGCCTTTGCATTCGGTCTATTGTTTGTTTCCATGTCTTGTCTCCTTTTCAACCGAAAGTTTCAACTGAAGGTTTTCAACCTTTCTTTCCCTCAGAAGACTGTTCCTCAATTTCAATTTTTCGTATCTCTTTGCTCCGGATCTCTTCTACGATATCCTGGATGAAATCAGAAAGGGCTACCTGGCCTTCATCCCCCTTATAACGGCTTCTAAGGGATACCAGGTTTTCTTCCTGCTCTTTCTGGCCAACGATCAGCATATAAGGAATTTTTTTGAGTCTCGCCTCACGAATTTTAAACCCAATCTTTTCCGAACGGCTGTCTACTGTTGCATCCACACCATTCTTATCCAGTTCTGCCTTTACCTGCTCCGCATACTCAGAATATTTTTCCGAAATAGGAAGGACACGAACCTGCTCCGGACACAGCCATGTCGGGAATAAACCAGCGTATTTTTCGATCAGCCATGCCAGTGTTCTCTCATAGCACCCAAGGGAAGTCCTGTGAATGATATAGGGACGTACTTTTTCCCCATTTTCATCGATATAATACATGTCAAACTGCTCTGCCAGCAAGGCATCCCACTGAATGGTGATCATGGTATCTTCTTTGCCGTAGACGTTTTTGGCGTTGATATCAACCTTCGGACCATAGAAAGCAGCTTCGCCCACGTCCTCGGTAAAAGGAATATTCAGTTCCATAAGAATATTACGGATATGCTGCTCCGTCTCTTCCCAGACTTCTGCCTCACCGATATATTTTTCTTTATTTTCCGGATCCCATTTGGACAGATGATAGGTCACATCTTCTTCCAGGCCAAGGGTCTGAAGGCAGTACTGCGCCAGTGCGATACAGCCTTTAAATTCCTCCACCATCTGGTCAGGGCGTACTACCAGATGTCCCTCTGAGATCGTGAACTGTCTTACACGGGTAAGACCATGCATCTCTCCTGACTCTTCATTCCGGAACAGAGTAGAGGTCTCGCCATAACGGCAGGGCAGGTCACGGTAAGATTTCTGGCTGGCTTTGAATACATAATACTGGAAAGGACAGGTCATAGGCCGCAGCGCAAAAACTTCTTTGTCCTTTTCCTCATCCCCCAGCACAAACATTCCATCGGTATAGTGGTCCCAATGCCCCGAGATCTTATAAAGGTCACTCTTTGCCATAAGGGGCGTCTTCGTCCGGATATACCCCCACTCTCTATCTTCCAGGTCCTCGATCCAGCGCTGAAGCTTCATGATCATTTTCGCTCCGTTTGGCATGATCAGGGGAAGTCCCTGCCCGATCACATCCACTGTAGTAAAGAGCTCCATCTCCCTGCCCAGCTTATTGTGATCTCGTTTTTTTATGTCTGCCAGGTGTTCCATATGGGCATCCAGATCTGCTTTTTTTGTAAATGCCGTACCATATACCCGGGTCAGCATCTTATTTTTTTCATTTCCTCTCCAGTAAGCGCCAGAAGATGAGATCAGCTTCATAGCTTTTAAAGGCTTTGTACTCATCAGATGGGGTCCGGCGCACAGGTCAATATATTCGCCCTGCTGGTAAAAGGAGATCTGTGCATCTTCCGGAAGATCTTCGATCAGTTCTACCTTATAAGGCTCTTCCCGTTTTTTCATCAGTTCGATCGCTTCCTGTCGCGGAAGGGTAAAACGCTCAAGCTCTGCCCCCTCCTTCACGATCTTTTTCATCTCTTTTTCTATTTTATCCAGTGCTTCCCTGTCCAATGACTCCATATCAAAATCATAGTAAAATCCGTCGGCGATCGAAGGACCGATGGCACATTTTGCCTCTGGGTACAGGCGTTTGATGGCCTGCGCCAGCACATGGGAAGCGGTGTGCCGATAGGCTGCCTTTCCTTCCTCGCTGTCAAAAGTAAGTATATTCAACTCATGCTCTCCATCCACCACCGTACGAAGATCCACGGTCTCACCATCCAGCTCTGCCACACATGCCACTCTGGCAAGCCCTTCGCTGATGTCTTTCGCAATATCAATGATCGCCATTGGCTCCGCATATTCTTTGCTGGAACCATCTTTCAGTAATACTTTCATGATTCGTTCATTCCTTTCTAAAATTAAGTCGTCACATATCTCCCATGCAGACACGCTCCTCGCCTCTCTGAGGCTCGGTCGTGACAGTCGTCACATATCCCCCAACGAGACACGCTCCTCGCCTCTCCGAGGCTCGGTCGTGACAGTCGTCACGCATCCCCCTGGAGGCAGCCGATTTTTCATGCAAGCATGAAATCGGTCGTGACAGTCGTCACTTCTCCTCCAACGAGACACGCTCCTCGCCTCTCCGAGGCTCGGTCGTGACAGTCGTCACATATCCCCCTGGAGGCAGCCGATTTTTCATGCAAGCATGAAATCGGCTGCCTCCAGGGGGATGCGTGTCTCGTTGTTTACACGCAAATAAGCCCCGCCCCAGCAAACAGCTTTGTTTACAGGGACGGGGCATAATCAACTATAAATTCCCGCGGTTCCACCCTAATTGGCATCTCTTCATCCGAAGGATACCCGGCTTCATTTGACGATAACGGAGTCACCGGACCGGATGAGGGTCACTCAGAGGTAGTTTTCAAATGTTTCCCATGGGGGTGCTTCCAGCCTGATACCTTTGGCCACTCTGAAACCGCCGTATACTGGCACCCTTCTCTGTCATGTTATCGCATTTTACTCGTCTCTTCAACGTGTTATGGATATTATAATCATTTGGATACTGATTGTCAACTGTAAAATCATTTCAGAAAAATATCCTGTTTTTTCCAAAACAGTTTACTCTGTTTTTCCTCTCATCATTCTTATGGCAGGCAGCAACGCTGCAACAAAAACTGCACACTCGATCGCCGGCAGTGCATATCGGGGATCCTGCGCCGGTATTGTGATAAATAAAAGGATGTTATGAAAGATAACAGGAATAAGGGGAATGGAAAATGCCAATTTCTTTTTTCTAAAAAGTACGAGTATGACTGCCAAAATGGTGAAAAGACTGACAGCCGCCCGCTGAAACAGCGAGTGGGTAACAGACAATTCTTCTCCAAACTTCCACCATAGATCCGTAAAATTGTGGAAGGCAGTATAGCGGATCTGCCCGTTTGGTTCCACCTGGCAAAGGGACATATCATCGTAGTCGGAAGGCATGCCAATTTCCCAAAGAATGCTGTTCATGTCAAAGAATGCCCGGAAATATAGTTTTGGGTTCTTAGCCAGTATTTTTGCATTCATTTTAATTAAAAATGAGCCATAATCCTCCTGCTGGATCAGTGTTTCCACGGTATTTATCCGTGTCCCAATGGTTCCCCACCAGCGGGAAATAGAATCTGCCCAATATTTATTATAGCAGTTTCCCCATTCTTCCAGCGGCATTACCTTCTCAAGCTGCGCCTGGTCTTCCTCCTCAAACTCCATGCCGTCCTGAACGGCAGCTCCAATCATTGCCATTGGCGTTCCATATTTTACATGTGCTGGGTTTTCTGTGACATGAAACTGCTGGAACAATATAATACCAAAAAAGAGAAAACATCCCAGCTGGATCCCAAGAGTTACAGCGAAACGGATCAGTAGTTTTCTATTTTTCCAGAAAAATAAAATGCATGACAGACACATAAGAATCGTTACCGCCTGACCTGCATGGCGAAAAAGTGTAACAAAAAGCGCCGATATATTTAACGCCCAGAAGTCAGCTTTAGACATTTCCTTTTTTCGGATGATCTGAAAAAGAGCCGCCGTTATTCCCAAAACTCCCATTGAAAAAAGGGTATCTTTATACATAACCGCCAGATAGGTAAAAGGAGTGGCTGCTATACAAAGAATAACCGTATAAATCAACATACAGCGTATGCGAATACGTTTCAACACTTTTAAAATATAATATTGCAAAAACAACCAGGCGATGGTCTGAAAAATATTTATGGCAAAGGTCGAGTGAAAAACTTTATTTCCAAACCAGACTAGAAGAATGTAAGGAAATGGATGCCAGTCGGACCATTCATTTTCTGCGTAATACAAAACAGTAGCCACATCACCTTCGATCCAGACTCCCGGAAAAGCAGAGAGTAGTGATATAAGGGAAAATGCTGTTATGATACCCAGACACAGCCAAAAGAGCTTTTTTCCCTGCGTTTCATTCAATACAACCCGCGGTTTCGCGGCAGCTGCCATTGTGTGCTCTTTTTCCATCGTTTCAAAGAACGCATGAATGATAATCCATGCACTGATACATACCACCGGCAGATACAGCGCATATGCCCAAAAAAGAATAGCAGCACGGAATACTGATGAATAAGCTTCCCAATACTCAAAAGAAAAGAATGGACTTTTTACAATGCCATCAAAGGAAAGCATAACAAGAAAAAGTACGGTGACAGGAATCGTGATCTTCAGCAACTGCTTCGTAACTGTAAATCTGATATCTTTGAAATCCCGGTAAATGCATAGACACAACGCAACAAAAACAACTGCCCAGGAGCAAATCACAGCGTCGGGAGCATCCCCTTTGTTTACAAAGAAAAAAGGAAAAAGGATAATCCCTAAAATATATTTTAAAATTCGGTACGGCGCCAAACGCAGGATATTATTATTCATGATCGTCTCTCCTCTATTGTTTTTTCATATTTTCTACAATATTCATTTTAAATTCAAAATCCTGCCGGTCCCGCTGACGCAGGGTCTGAAGTATCAGCCCAACTGAAAATAAAAGCATTGCCAGTAAAAACACAAATCCACACATGATCAAAGTTGGAAATTTAGCTACCAGCCCTACTTTCAGATAATCCCAGAATACCGGAATAAAAAATCCTATGCTGACTAAGGCAAGCAGCAGTGAAATGCTGCCAAAAAACTGAAAAGGCTTATAGTTCTTGTATAGACTTAAAATTGTCATAAGTACCTTAAATCCATCAGAGCAGGTATTAAGCTTGGACTCGCTCCCATCCGGTCGGTCCCGGTAGGTGATCACCACATTTTCCATCTGCATATTTCTCTCAACTGCATGAATGCTCATTTCAGTTTCAATCTCAAATCCTTTAGAAGTGACTGGATAGGTCTTAACAAACTGGTAACTAAATGCACGGTAACCCGTCATAACATCCTGAATCGATGAATGAAATATCTGATTGACACATTTGCGTACCAGATCATTTCCAAAGTTATGGAACCGTCGTTTGTTTTCCGTAAAATAAGTGCTTGAAAGCCTGTCTCCTACTACCATATCCGCCTGTCTTTCTAAGACCGGCGCCACAAGATCCGGAGCAACATCTGCCGGATAGGTATCATCTCCGTCCACCATAATATATACCTCCGCATCAATTTCCCGAAACATCCGCCGGATCACATTTCCTTTTCCCTGCTGATATTCATGACGAACGACAGCTCCCGCCTCTTCCGCCAGTTTTGCGGTATCATCTGTCGAATTATTATCATATACATAAATCACGGCTTCCGGCAGTGACTCATAAAAGTCCGTCACTACCTTTTTAATTGTAGCAGCTTCATTATAGCATGGAACCAATACAGCTATTTTGTCCATTTTTCCCCTCCATTTGTGCTTCACACAATCTAACTCTATTTTCCTGTGCCACAGGTCAGCAGCTCCTCCACAAATCCCTGGTAATCCTGCATCGTTGTACAATTTGGAGCATAGTCGATCAGCAGCTTCTTTTTCATCTGTGCTTCCTTTGTCTTCACGCACTCGCGCACAGCAGTAGGAAAGAGCCTGGTTCCGATCTGATCTGCAACTTCCTGGATCTCTTCTTTAACATTTTTTTCAAGATTGGAACGTCCAGCATATTTTACCAGTAAAAGCCCAGCGATCTCCAATTTGGGATTTTGGCGTTTCTGTACCGCTTTAATGGTCTCGCTTAATTTGGACAATCCCTGCATCGCATAGGCATCCGCGGTCACTGGAATGATAACCTGGTCTGCAGCGATCAGACAGTTGTACAGCACCACATCCAGCGAAGGTGCTGTATCGATCACGATATAGTCATATCCCTCTAATAATTCCAGTGCATCCTGCAGACGGTAAAGTCCCTCCACGTTTCCATCCAGCATTTTCCCTGCTTTGGCAAGCAATGGATCGGACGCCACAATATCTCCATTGGGCATGTGCTGGATCGCTTCTTCGATCGGCAGGGCTTCGGAATCTACCATCACATCGTACAGCGTAGCCTGATCTTCTATCAGTGCCTGGTAGGTACTTGTGCTGTTCCCCTGGGGATCGGCATCGATCAATAATGTTTTTCCCTTCGTCCCTAAAATCCCAGCCAGTGTCGTGGCTGTCGTTGTCTTCCCTATCCCGCCCTTTTGGTTTGCGATCACATATGTAACTGCCATAGTTCTCCTCCATCTTTCGTGTTCATAATACAATACTAAAAAGCAATCTGGCCTTCTATCTTCTTATTTATCACATAAAATACTGCCTGTTCCTCTGGTTTTACATATATGTCAATATCCTCGATCTCTGTCTCCTGCACACCCCGGTTCAGAATATCCTGATAGATCAGATCAAGCAGATGTTTTTCCGAGCGCTCCCTCCCCTGGTACTGGATGATCAGATTTTTCTTTGCACTGGCAAAGCTGCCAATCTGCTGGTTTGCCCTCTCTACACTGCATCTCCTTGCCATAAAGCCACCTCCGGAATTAACGGTTTTTTATTTTATATATTACCATGTCTCATTGTATCATTCTTTTTATGGGAGGGCAAGTATACTTTACTTATAATGAGACGTTTAAATAATTAATGAAAACAGAAAAATTCTTGAGGCAGCATTGCAATAATATAGTTCTGATGATAATAAGTAACATCCATAAAATGATGTCAGGGGTCAGCTCAATAATGGCAGCTCATTCTCCGGCGGCAGACAGACATGCCCCCGGCAGACATAATACGTTGTCCGGTCATTTTTCAGCGGGTATTCCTTTGTGTCCCCTGGAACCACCCGCACAAGCGCATCCAGCGGCACCCGCAAGGGAAGAGACTGAATTTCTTTCCGATCCCTGACCGCCACTGTAATCTTCTCCGGACCATGAAAGTAATCAGACAATGCCATAAGAAACATAGCATAGCCCGCCGGATACCCCTCTGCCACACCGCTCATAAAAGCAAGCTGGTTCTCCGCCCATTCTTCATATCGTTTCTCTCCCGTGAGAAAGGCAAGCTGCACAAGATTATACGCCATGGCAGAGTTACCGCTGGACAACGCCCCGTCATAGGTTTCCTTTGGGCGGAAGATCAGCTCTTCATTTTCCCTGCCATACAGGAAAAAACCCTGTTTCTCCGAATCATGAAAATCCTGGACTGCCTTTTCGCAAAACTGCTCAGCCATCTCCTGGTACTCCTCTTTATATGTCGCACCATACAGAGCAAGGAGAGCATGGATCCCATAAGCATAGTCATCCAGAAAACCTTTTCCGCTCCTTTTCCCATTCCGGGTACTGACATACAGTGCCGATCCGTCATACAATTCTTCCATGACAAAATGCCATGCCTTCTCTGCTGCCTGCAGCCACTTTCCCTTCCCGGTCACACGATACAACTGACAAAGTGCCGCCACCATAAGGGCATTCCAAGAGGTCAGAATTTTATCGTCCCGGTGCAGTGGAACTCTTTGTTTCCGGTATTCATAAATCGTCTGCCGCTGCTCCTCCAGCTCAGCAATATCCAGTGATCCATGCAATAGGTTGGGAATGCTCTTTCCCTCAAAATTCCCCTCCTTCGTAATATCATACCGTCTGTTCCATTTTTCCCCTGCCTCCACACCCAGAAGCGCAATAACTTCCTCCGGCTCAAACAAATAAAAAAGACCTTCGCACCCCTCACTATCTGCATCCTGTGCACAGTAAAAACCACCCTCTGGTGCCGTCATTTCCCGCAGAATATAAGCAGCAGTCCGTTCTGCCACCTCACAGTACATTGAATTTCCCGTCATCTGATACGCCTTGCAATAGGCATGGACCAACAGCGCATTATCATAGAGCATTTTCTCAAAATGAGGGACAAGATAAAACCGGTCCGTAGAATAGCGGCAGAACCCGCCGCCCACATGGTCAAACAAACCACCCCGTGCCATCTGTTGCAGCGTCTTCTCCACCATCTGCAGGACTTCCTGGTCGCTGTTCCTCTCATAGTATTTCATAAGAAATAAGAGATTGTGGGCAGCCGGAAACTTAGGCGGCTCACTGAAACCTCCATACAGACAATCATAGTTTTTCTTATATATGCCAATGGCTTTCAAAATGAGCTTCTCATCCAGCGTACCACCTGTTTCATTTCTTCCATTCAAATACGACAGCACCTCATCGATGGGTTTTAGGAGAGTACTGCGGTCTGTCATCCATTTTTCATGAATGATCAGAAGCAGTTCTGTCAGACCGATCTGACCGTACCGGGCCGTCTTGGGAAAAAATGTACCAGCAAAAAAAGGGTTACGGTCCGGCGTGAGAAAAATAGTCATGGGCCAGCCGCCATTCCCGGTAAAGGCCTGACAGACCGACATATAAACACTGTCCAGATCCGGCCTCTCCTCCCTGTCCACCTTGATGGAAATGAAATGCTCATTCAAAAGTGATGCCACCTCTGGATCTTCAAAGCTCTCATGTGCCATAACATGACACCAGTGGCAGGTACTGTACCCAATGCTCAGAAACACAGGCTTGTCTTCTCTTTCTGCTGTTTCAAAAGCTTCCTCACACCACGGATACCAGTCCACCGGATTGTTTGCATGCTGCAGCAGATATGGACTTGTCTGATCACTTAACCGGTTTCTCGTCAGAATTTTTTTATTCCCCATGGCAAACTCCTTTTCCTCGGTTTTTGCAGATTATTCTGCACAAAAACGGGAAAATTATGTATGCGGCATCCAAAACCTTTTTTCTATCATTTTCTTTATGTGCAATTATATGACAACTTTCACGTTGGATGCCGTCATTCAAAAAACTCTTGCAAAGACTGGTCGGAAAGAGTAAAATAAAGCATATACTGTACATTAGTGGAAGTAAATAAATGGTGTCACGCTTTACGTACCATTTTTGTAACAACGGACAATATGCACGTTTCGCAAACTGTCCTTAATTTATACATAAAACATGGGAGGATACATACATGAGACTCATTACTCGCTCTGATTTTGACGGGCTTGCCTGCGGTGCCCTGCTTAAGGAAGCCGGCATTATTGATCACTGGAAGTTCGCGCATCCAAAAGATTTACAGGATGGACTCGTGGAAGTGAATGAAGATGATTGTCTTGCCAATGTGCCATATGTCGAGGGTTGTGGCCTTTGGTTTGACCACCATTCCAGCGAACACGAACGACTGCAACTGGAAGGGAAATATAAGGGCGAAAGCCGTGTTACACCTTCTTGCGCCCGTATCATTTATGAATACTATGGTGGACGTGAAAGATTTCCTCAATTTGATGACATGATGGAAGCGGTTGATAAGGTTGACTCCGGCAATCTGACAATTGATGAAGTCCAGAATCCAAAGGGATGGATTTTGGTAGGGTTTTTGATGGACCCACGTACTGGTCTCGGACGCTGGCGCAATTTTACGATTTCCAATTATCAGCTGATGGAAAAACTGATTGATGCCTGCCGTACGATGACAACGGATGAAATACTCGCCCTTCCTGATGTACAGGAGCGAATCGACGTGTATTTTGAACAGACGCAGAAATTCAAAGAAATGGTAGAGGCCCATACTGTCGTAGAGGGCAATTTGATTATTTCGGATCTGCGCGGGGTAGATCCTATTTATTCCGGAAACCGTTTTATGATTTACAGCATGTACCCAGAGCAGAATATTTCCGCATGGATTGTCAGTGGCCGCGGAGGCCAGGGATGCAGTGCAGCCGTTGGTTACAGCATTCTGAACCGCACATCCAATGTTAATGTGGGAAGTTTAATGTTAAAATACAATGGCGGCGGCCATAAAAAAGTAGGTACCTGCCAGTTCTCTAATGATAATATGGATACAGAACTTCCGAAAATGCTGGAGGAATTAAAACAGCTGAGCAATCAGTAAATTATCAGCATGTGTATGACACACAGCTGTATTCCTGCTTTGGGAAACACTGCCTGTATGGCTTCCTTAAATTCTGGCAATCCGTCCACACAGAAGAATAACACATCCTTCCATTCTCCCAGACTTTGTCATGGGTGCAGTCAATAAATGCAAAGTGATAAACTGGGTTGAGTGGACGGGACTGCCATTCAATGACCTGTGCCAAGATCTTGTCTTAATCTTGCTGACCATCTCTACTGACAGTTTGATTTCATACAGGTTTTTCAGCTGATCATGGATACCCTATGCCGGAGATATTCCTCTGGTATTTCGGTATCAGCTTAGGCTCACACTCCCCCTTTCCTCTTTCTGCCTCTTCTATGCATATCAAACCACTAAAACTATCAACAAATGGAATTGTATTGTTTTTCCATGAAAAAATAGTAATCCTAAATTATATTGTGCTGGAACGAACTTTTGCATAGCAGATTTTTTCATATAAGAATATGATTCCTATTCTTTCACTATTATTCATTTTTACACACTTCCCCCAATCCTACATGAAATATTTACTCTGATCATAATAAAACTTTTGTTCCTCCTCAAAAAGTGCGATTAATTTACCCAATACCTTTTCTTCCCTGTATTCCTTTAAACCCTCCAGATATATATTCCTATTCGCATCTTCAATTACAACCGGCGCGATTTTATTTTTCAGACATTCCCTGAAAAGAATCATTCTTCCAGTCCTGCCATTACCATCTTGAAATGGATGAATGCTCTCATATTTCGCATGAAACTCAGCTAATACAGAAACATTTATTTCCTGTTCATGATACCATTCCAAAAGTAAATACATTTCCCGTGGAACATTCTCAGGACTTACCGTTTGATACATACCAA
This sequence comes from uncultured Roseburia sp., assembly GCA_947246475.1. Classification (GTDB taxonomy): domain Bacteria; phylum Bacillota; class Clostridia; order Lachnospirales; family Lachnospiraceae; genus Eubacterium_F. The sequence goes on along the minus strand of CAMXSH010000001.1, from coordinate 24,866 downwards.
TCATATTAGGCCGTTTTTTATAATCACCAATCGCATATCCATTCGCACGATCTTCAAATACTCCTGACTTCAGCTCAAAATGAAAACCTTTTATCATTTCCTGGGACAATGGTTCATTCAATGTATCCAGCATTTTATTAAACATCAGGAAATGCCCGTTCATTTCTTCTACATCTTTTGCCCTATAATAGTCATCTGACTTTGGAAGCATTCCATTATCAAACAGAGAAGCTGTCTGCTCCTCTGTAAGCGTGCTTCCCTCGATCTTATTTGAATTATAAGCAAGTAAACGCTGCGTATAGGCATACACACCGGATCTGTCAAATTTTTTTCTTTCTATCCTGAATCTTTCTAAAAGAAAATCAAGAAATTCTTTATTGGTTCCAATCATAATAATCCCCTTTTCAATCTTCGACCATATCACTTTATTAGTAAGTATAACACCCACAAAATCATTGGTCAATATACATTCTTTCGTCAAAAAATATTTCGCCCCCACGGATTCTGCGGATTGCTTCGTTGTTGCACAACAGGTAAGATTATGTTATAAAGAGTACATATACTAAGATAGATCCAAAAGGAGGAACCCCTATGATAAAAAAATATACCTTTGGCACACCCTTTCCCACAGAAAGCATTGTTGTTCCCATAGAACCTTCCCAAGGGCTTCCGGAGTATGGAGAAATAAACCTGGAAGATGGATTTACCTTTACCTATCACATGGATCCAGAGGACCTTGTCTATGGTCTTGGCGAGGCAAACCGCGGAATCAATAAGAGAGGATATGTCTATACCAGCAACTGCAGCGACAATCCGAATCATCTGGAGGATACCGTGTCCCTCTATGGCGCCCATAATTTTATCGTTGTTTCCGGCGTTCTGACCTTTGGGCTCTATATCGACTATCCATCTTCATTGACTTTTGACATCGGTTTTACCCGGACAGACGAGTTGGTGATCCATTGTCAGGAGACGGATCTGGACTTATACATCATTGAGGGAGATGACGCATACCACATCACAAGGCAGTTTCGGAAAATGATCGGCAGAAGCTATATCCCTCCCAAATTCGCCTTTGGTTTTGGCCAGAGCCGCTGGGGGTACCGTACTACAGAGGACTTTCTTGAAGTCGCCCGCGGTTACCGCGACAATCATATTCCCATTGATATGATCTACATGGATATTGATTATATGGAGGAGTATAAAGATTTCACCGTGAACAAAGAGTTCACAGACTTTCCGGCTTTTGTAGAGAATATGAAAAAGGACGGCATCCGGCTGATTCCGATTATCGATGCCGGAGTAAAGATAGAGAAAGGCTATGAGATATACGAAGAAGGGGTAAAAAACAATTATTTCTGCAAGAAAGAAGATGGCAGTGATTTCATCGCTGCGGTCTGGCCAGGATATACCCATCTTCCCGATGTGCTGAATCCAGAAGCCCGAAAATGGTTCGGTTCCAAGTACCGTCTGCTGACAGAACAGGGCATCGAGGGGTTCTGGAACGATATGAATGAGCCAGCGATCTTCTACACACCGGAGGGCATCCAGAACATAAAAAATAAGATGAAAGCTTTTATAACGCAGGAAGAAAACAAAGACGATGTATGGCACATACAGAATCAGGTGATGAGTCTGGCAAATTCCCCTGCGGATCTTGCCTCCTTTTACCACAATATAAATGGAAGCATGGTCTGCCACGAAAAACTTCATAATCTGTATGGATTTAACATGACAAGAGCTGCTGGAGAGGCTCTGCAGAGCATATCCCCGGAAAAACGCTGCCTGCTCTTCTCACGCTCTTCTTATATCGGAATGCACCGCTATGGCGGTATATGGACCGGCGACAATAAATCCTGGTGGTCACACATTCTTCTGAACCTGAAAATGCTCCCCTCCCTGAATATGTGCGGCTTTCTTTATACCGGCGCCGATCTGGGCGGTTTCGGTGCCGATACTTCAAGGGACTTACTGCTGCGCTGGCTGGCTCTCGGAGTATTTACCCCTCTCATGCGCAACCACGCCGCACTGGGAACAAGAGAACAGGAATGCTACCAGTTTGAGCATGTCGAGGACTTCCGTCATATCATCGGCGTCCGCTACCGGCTGCTGCCTTATCTTTATAGCGAATACATGAAGGCTGCCCTGACGGATGATATGTTCTTTAAGCCTCTGGCATTTGACTTTCCTGGTGATTCTATGGCCGCCAATGTAGAGGATCAGCTTATGCTCGGCGGTGAGCTGATGATCGCCCCTGTTTACACCCAGAATGCGAAGGGACGCTACGTCTATCTCCCGGAAGAGATGATGTTTATCCAGTTTCTTCCAGACGGCGAAATCTCAGAGGAAATACTGCCCCAGGGACATCACTATATCTCCGTGCCGTTGAATGTCGTTCCTCTTTTCATCCGCCAGGACAGATGCATCCCCCTTGCCGATGTGGCAGAATGTGTCTCCCAGATCAATACAGATCATTTGAAGTTGATCGGCTATAAAGGCAGTTCTTACCTTCTGTATGAGGACGATGGGTATACGAGAGATTATGATCTGAAGGGGAACTGCAGGAGAGTGGGGTAGAAATACCTTAGAAGTTTAAAAACTACACCCCCAGTATATAATTGGTATTCCGGGAGGTGTGGCTTGGCAATTTCCCCATTGTATCACAAAACCTGGAACTTGAAAATTCCACTTAGAAAATTTAATGTTTTCATGTCCTCTGCTTTGTGCTATACTGAAAAAAATCTTATACCCAAAAGGAGAAACTTATATGGCAAAAACAGCATGGATTTTTTCTTACAAGCTTAAGAAAAATGTGAGCGAGGAACAGTTTATTGAACTAACACAAAAATTACACGATGAAGTCATCTCTAAAGCAAAAGGCTTTATTTCCTGGGAACATTACTTACAGGGTAATGTTTGGACTGACTTTGTTCTCTGGGAAACGGAAGAAGATGCAAATAATGCTACAAAGGCAGGGGAAGGGAAGGAAGTAACCGAAAACTTCTACGCTTGTATCCAGATGAACACTTGTAGAGCTTTAATTTCGCAACTTGTAAAAAAATACTAGATAACTTTTATCCAGAAACCAAGCCGAGTCAAAAGGCGAAAAGAAAGGACATATTTCATGAAACATTGCGGGACTAAATATTTGGAGACAGACAGATTGATTTTAAGAAGATTTAAAAAAGAAGATGCTAAAGCAATGTACAATAATTGGGCGTCAGACAATGAAGTCACAAAATATTTAACATGGCCGCCCCATTCAAGCCAGGAAGTAAGCCAGAGCATATTGGATGAATGGGTAAACTCATATTCAGATGACAATTTTTATCAGTGGGCTATCGTACTAAAAGACAATGGAGATAAGCCTATTGGCAGTATTTCTGCCGTAGATATAAAAGAAAAAACCTCTATGGCACACATCGGTTATTGTATTGGAAGAGCATGGTGGCATAAGGGGATTACATCAGAGGCATTAAGAGCTGTTATGGACTTCCTCTTTGATGAAGTAGAAGCAAACCGAATTGAAGCAAGGCATGACCCTCGGAATCCTAATTCGGGTAAGGTCATGAAAAAATGTGGAATGAAATACGAGGGGACTTTGCGTAGTTTTGACTGGAATAATCAAGGAATATGCGATGCCTGCTACTATGCATTATTAAAATCGGAACGGTAAACTCTGCGAATCAATGGAGTAAATATTCCAATCTCCGGAAACTCCCTTTTTTAAAGGAGTATTCCGGCGTCTGCAGAGGATATGACACCTCTTCCAGATAATACCATGGATCATCCTCGTGCAGTGGATTTTTCAACAGGTGAAATTCCTGTGCAGGCATGAAACCTTGTCCGAGCAGAAAAGCCTTTTTTCCGTCAGAAGATCTGCATACATCTACCACCATCACAACGTGCCCCGGACTTCCGGCATACAAGAAAATGTCTCCTGTGGCTGCCTCGGAAAGCTTTATTTTCTTTGACTCCTGTTCCATTGAAAGCGTACCTGCATAGGCAAATACCATTCTTAGATATTTTTTGAAATTTTCATAAGAATCATCGCGGGCGCCGCCTGGTACCCAGGATGACCGGGATTCTCCCGCCTGTATCCGGTAACCTGAACGCCATTTAGAGTATTCTGCCTGAAAACCGTCCACAAACCGAAATGAAATCCGCTCCTTCTGACCCGTCTTCCAAAAATATTCTGCATAAACCCGCATCACCGAGTCCGCACACTGCTGCAGATCTTCCTTTTCCAGTGGCAATTTGAATACTGCCACATGTGCACTCTGGTTTCCCTTCTCTTCCCCATTATATAGAAGCACCGGTTTTCCCGCCTTTTTCAATGGATATTCCCGCAAAAATGTGGTCAGGCTGTCCCCTTTCGCTTCTGTTCTCTCATATCCTGGCGGCGGTGCAACTCTTTCCTGAAGAGTTTTTCCTTCTGGATTTATAATTTCCTGCGGTTTTTCTGTATTGGATTTCTGCTGTTCCTCTGATTCCGCTGAAAATCCCGTTAAAGATTCCGGTAACGGCACTGGTGCTTCTGTTTCCTTTGGTGTTTCCGATGAGAAAATCATCATTCCAACCATTCCTCCTGCGGAAAGGGCCAAAAACACCGTTAAGAAAAAGAAAATTCTTCTTGCCTTGTTCATACCCGATCCTCCATTACCCTTAACGCTACATTCACGATGTGGGCGATATTCTGATCACCTGCAAATCTCTCTGGATCAGAAAAATCTTCCTCTAACAAAAGCCATTCCAGCGGATTTACCTCTTCCACCAATTGTCTTGAAGAAGATAATTTCCCCACATACAGCTCTAAAATAAAATCATGATGATAATATGTAAAATCCATGAAATGAAACAATGGAATCTCTTTCGACGGGATGCCTGTTTCTTCGTATAACTCCCTGTATGCAGCAGCCGTACCATCTTCGCCCTTTTCTACCTTCCCTCCGACAAAATTATATAGACCTTTATAGGGATCTTTTTTACGTTTACAAAATAATAATTTTGTTTTATCCTCATTGAATACGACAATACAGTTAAATTTTTTCATTCTTTCACGGCCTCCATGTCTGCCTTAAATTTGTATTCCTCTGCTTACTTTTCTTCGTCAACAATAGTATCAACTTCCGTATATCGCTGCTATATCATGTATTCTACGTCTTATTTCTGCACGGATATGTAACGGCTCTAAACACTCGCATTTATTTCCAAAACTCAAAAGAATATCGTAATGGTATTCGTTCTCTACGAAAGGGAAATTAACAATATAATGCTCGTCCCCGTCTGACGAAAAATCTTCATAAGAGCAAAAATCAAGCACTCTATCCATGACAGATTTATGAATACGGATTTTAATTCTTGTTTGCATAGTTTCCCAAATATCATTAAAATCCAGCTGCGGTTTTTGATACTCCCGTGGTGCGAAAATTTCCTCTTGCATTTGTAGGTTTGACATACGGGAAAGTCTAAATAAACGAAAATCATTTCTTTTATAGCAATAACCCTGTAAATACCAATGACTTCTTTTCAATACAAGCTGATACGGCTCTACTGTTCTTGTGGTTTTATTTCCGTGGTGAGCGATATATTCAAAGGTCAGCAGCTTATTTTCCTGTAAAGCTGATTTAATAATCTCTAAATATGGTTTCATGTTGCTGTTGCTTATCCACGGACTTAAATCTATACATATTTGATTGACTTTTAATTCAATTTCTTTCGCTCTGTCAGCAGGGATAAAGCTCTTGACCTTGGCAAGAGCATGTATCAGTTCGTCACCTCGTAGCATGTTGGAAAGACTGAAAAGCCCCATTAAGAGAACAGAAAGGTCACTGGTAGAAAAAACCTTGTTATCCATCTTGTATTCCTGCATGATTTCAAAGCCGCCGCCCACTCCCGATGTTGAGCGAACAGGAATACCCGCCATGTTGATAGCATCTATGTCGCGGTAGATTGTGCGGGGCGAAACTTCAAACATATCTGCCAATTCCTTTGCGCCTATCCGCTTTTTATCAAGAAGTATCATAATAATGCTAACAAGCCTGTCTACTTTCATGTGATTTTCGCCTTTCAATTAAAATTGTCGCCATACTGTTGTCAGCAATTACATGGTACAATAAATATGAAAATAAATCAAATGAAAACGGAGGAAATTTATGTTTACCATCTATGTTTATGTTCTTGACACTTTGGCTGACTGGGAGTTGGGGCACGTTATTTCTGAGCTCAATTCTGGCCGGTTTTTCAAAAAAGACGCGCAATGTGTATCGCTCAAAACAGTCAGCTTTGCTAAGGAACCAGTCCATACAATGGGCGGTCTGACAATCATACCTGATTGCTTAATTAATGATATTATTGTAAATGAAACAAGCGTGTTGCTCTTACCGGGCGCAGATACATGGAATGATCCAAAGCATGGCGCTATCATCGAAAAAGCAGGCGAGTTCCTCGCTTTAGGAGCTACGGTGTGTGCAATTTGTGGTGCAACCGCTGCTCTTGCAGGTTTTGGGCTATTGGATAATCGTCCGCACACCAGCAATGGACCGGGATTCCTTGAAATGGTTTCTCCCTGCTATAAAGGGCAAAGTTTTTATGTAGATAAACCCTCAGCAGCGGATAACAACCTGATTACTGCAAGTTCCACCGGAGCTTTATTATGGGCGAAACAAATTATTGAGCGTTTAGGTGTTTTTGAAACAAAAACACTGGAAGCGTGGTACGACTATTTCAATACAGGTAAGCCTGAACATTTCTTTGCCCTCATGCAAACTTTGTCATCTGACAATGAAAACTGATACATCACAAACAATTGTGTTCTTATGACGCTGGCCCCGTTTATCCTCCCAGCGTCACATCCTGTTTCTGATACCAGTTCAGCGCATATTCAAACTGCTCTTCCTTAAAATCAGGCCATAGTTCCTGAATGATACAAAAATCCGAGTACACTGTCTGGAGGGGAAGGAAACCGGATAAGCGGCACATGCCGCCCCACCGTATCACCAGATCTACCCGCGGAATCATTTTAGAAACCCAGTCATGTTTCATGTCCCATTCCCATCCATAATTCACCAAAAGGTTTACCCTCATTTTGTCCGAATCGCTGGCTGGTAACATCTCCGGTTCTGTATAAGGAATCAATTCTTTGGGAAAGCAGGAAGATTTCGTGTTCCCCAGCACATACGGCCTCACGTCTTCCAACTCCATCAACTTTACCGCCTCCACACAGGCATGGGAAAAGGCTTTAAGCTGTTCCCTGGGACGTTTACAGTTATCCACGGTAAAACCATAATAGGTCAGTTCTCGGACACCGTATTTTTTTGCTGCCCGAAGAAGCTCCAGACCTGGTTCCAGTCCAAAGGCATACCCTTCTTCTTTTTTCAATCCACTTTTCTTCGCCCATCTTCGATTGCCATCCGGGATAATTCCGATGTGTTTGGGGATCCGAAACATGATGCCCTCCTCATTCCTTTATTTTCCTATTATTGTGGACGGTTTTCGTGTATATTATACCTTTTCTGTACTGTTTATCTTGTACTTAACGCCGTTATTTTGCCAGATTCAAAAACCATTTACGCATTGTGACATAATCATAAAATATTAAGGTAAGTCTTTCGTTAATAACTTTTATATTAAATCAATTCTTTTGAGTTGATGTATATTTTTATTTCTATAAACCAAGTCATCCCTTACAGTAAATCCAACCTTTTCCCAAAAGACATTGCCCGATACATTACTCTCAAATGCCACCAATGCCACTTTATGTATGCCCTCTGCTTCCAACGCCTTCATTGCTGAATCAACCAGTTTTTTCCCGATTCCCTGCCCTCTGTATTCTTGCTTAACCGTTGTGTGATGGATAAAGCCTCTGCGTCCGTCATGTCCACTCATAATCACGCCTATGAGTTTTCCTTTGTCCTCAGCAACAAAGCATGTATTAGGGTTTCGCAATAAATATCTGGATATCCCTTCCATTGAATCATCTGTTGTATTCAATCCCATACCTTCCGTATGTATCCATAAATCATATATCTTTTTAAAATCTTCAATATTCATTATCCTAATTTCCATATCACCGTTCCTCCTGGAGCGTGTCTGAATTTTACCAGCCGATAATGCTGCTCATCATCCAGCTCTTATATTCCATTTTCATATTCATAACCCTTTTTCCGATAAAATTCTACCGCTGTAATAGATGCAGGAATTTCTATTCTTTCTTTTTACATCTAATAATTTCATAAAAACCTCCTTTTTTAACAAAAAAATACACTAAACACACAATATGTCCAGTGCAATCCTAAAACTATCGGCTATACAATCATTCTATAAAAAATCCGACTTACACCTACCGATTTGTATGCACGACAGCATCCCATTTACCGTATCCAAGATCATATTGAAAATAATCCATACATACTGTAGTAAGAGGTTTGTCTTGATGTTTTTCAAGCAGCTTATCCAGCATATCTGCACATAAATCTACACCCGTCACCTCAATGTCCGGATTTTTTTCCATATCCTATCCAATTCTAACCCTGTTCCGCAGCCTAAGTCTAAAATCTTTTTGCACTCCAGGGGTAAGATTTCGGCAAATAGCTGGTAAGACTCTTCCCAGACTGACATATGCTCTTCATAGCCATGCAGCCGCTTTGTAAAGAAATCAGACATTTCTTCCAGCGGGGAATCTGCTGTATCCCGAAGCCATTGTTTTAAGTCCCGTAAGTATTCCTCCGATGACTGCATAAAATTTCCTCCTATATAACTCTGTCATAATATAAATAACTATTTCCCTTATAAAATAGCATAATATATCTTCTCATATCCAGCCCCCCTTCCGGTTGTTCTCTTTTTGTAAAACACTGTCTGATAAAATAAGTAAACCACCTTTATAAATAGTCCAGGAGATTTAACTGGACATACTGGCTTTTTTCCTCAAAGCTGCATAAGTACTCAAATATCCTGTCATTGTCATGAAGGATTCCGTTGTCCTCACATAGCTGATGGAATATTTTCATTAACATACCATTCCTTGGACTGCTTATCTGGTACTGCGTGCCGTAAGTCCGAATATATTTTTCTTTCAGATGGGGAAACAAACGATCTAACTGGCTGTAAAAATACTCTCTGTTTCCCTCACGGAGAGTCATCCCCATTCCAAAGCATATAATGCCATAAACCTTGGCTTCGATGCAATATTCCAGGATCCCTCGGATATTTTCTTCCGTATCATTGATGAAGGGAAGTATAGGGCTGAGCCAGACAACCGTCGGAATGCCTGCATCACGCAGTTTTTGTAAGACTGCGGCCCGTTCTCTGGTGGTACTAACATTTGGTTCGATTTTTTTGCATAAGTCTTCGTCATAGGTAGTTAATGTCATCTGTACAACGCATTTCGTTTTATCATTGATCGCTTTCAGCAGGTCCAAGTCCCGCAGCACCCGGTCAGATTTCGTTATCAAAGTAAACCCGAAACCGTATTCATCTGCCAGGGATAATGCTTTTCGGACATTTCCGATCTCCTTTTCCAGAGGAATATAGGGATCTGTCATGGAACCTGTACCCAGCATACATTTTGAGCGCTTACGTCTAAGGGCATCTTCTAATAATTCAATGGCATTTTCTTTAACTTCGATATCCTCAAAAGCATGATCCATATGATAGCACTTACTCCTTGAGTCGCAGTATATGCACCCATGGGAACAGCCACGATATAAATTCATTCCATTTTTAGCTGATAAGATACTTTTCGCATTTACAAAGTGCATAGTTTAATTATTTTCCCCCTTTTCGGAAAAGTGTTCCCATTATCTATCTGGAAAATTTTAATGAATATTCATACATTTTTCTGTACAAATAAAATTTGCCTGCATTACAAACCATTGCATTTCTCTTTAAAAACAGCTTTTGATATGTCACCATACCTCTCCTTTGCTAAACTTGATTGCTTCTTTCATCTTTATAAATAACGCAACAAAATAATATAGCATAGTTACCGCCAGATATAATTTCTCTGCCTCACACCATTGCCCTGACCCTGTCTTAATATAAAACCACCAGTTATATGGCATAAAGACAATTTGGGGAAGGAATATCACGTATCCGATTAAGCCCCATAATGACATTTTGTTCCTTTTCTTGGGATTAGTTGCTATCCCCCAAGTATTTTTTTCTGCAATTAACAATTCAGCCCATTTATCATTTTTTATGGTGATTGACTTGCTGAATGAATTAAATGTCATAGAAATTATTCTGCTTGGCAATATATACCATGTGGGAACCATTACTGTAACAAGTAGCATTAAGAAAAAATCCATATGAATTTCCTCCGCTAAAGTCCAATTATCTTAACTCTTTCCCATTTTCCTAACTACCGATTTGTTTTTCATTGTGCTTTATATCATACATTATTCAATTGTATAGTACAAAATATGGGAAATAGTTGGAATTCCTAAATATATATTTACATGCTCGTTTTTAATGGCTACACAATTCTGAAAAGGGAGATTATTTTCAGACCTTTCCTCCATAGTTATTTATAGATCATCCCGCATACCGTTCTGAATTAGTAAATCTGAAACTGGACATCTTTTTGAAAATGTTTCCTTCATAATCATTCGCATAATACTTACCCTTATGTTTTGCAATTGCATAAACATCATAATCATCTACGTTGTGTTTAAGTGTATAAGATCTTTTTTTAGTCAAATATGATTTCTCAATATAATCTGTGAGCACTTGCCAAAATATATTATATCCCACTTCTGTATGCCATGATTCGACAACCATATATCCTACTGCACCTTTGGATTTATTCCATCGTAATGTATTGCCAGAGCGCCTTACTTTCACTTTTTCTGGCGCTGTCCAAAAAGATTCACCGGAAGATTTCTCACTCCAGAGTTTATCATCCCAGTCAAGAGTTTCAATCTTATACCAATATTGTTTATTTGGTTTAAGCCCCTTGTCATAAAATGTTTCATAAGACAATTCCTCACCATTATACATTTGTTTAACAAGTTTGTATTTTCCCTTCCTGGAACTTTTTCTATATAACCTTACTTTCTTTTGATCCTTGACTTCTATTTCTATCTCACATTTCCTGGAATAAGCGCAAGTCTGTTTCAGGATTTTTCCACGCACCTTGGATCTTTGCTCCTTTTCATCCTGTAAGGATTTCTCCTGATCAAATCGCACTTCTTCTTGTTGACCTTGCTTATTTTCCGTTTTTGCCACCCAGCTTTCAGTTGGCTGGATTTCTATATCAAAAGTTGCATTTTTTATTCTGACATCGTAGTCAGTATGATTATCTATATAAATATAAAAACTTTCTTTATGGTCCTGAACTAATTCCAGATCAAAACTCACAGATGCCTGGCCTGGCTCAACCGAAAAAGTTTGCACAGAATCATTTAAATACATATTAACAAAAGAAATATCTAATCTATTATAATTTGGATCGTTACTAAAAGGATAACTTACATACTGATAATTTTCAAAATTATAAAATGTTCCGCTTGATAAAACATTCGAAATATTTACCCTAACTTTTCCCTTGCCATCCGGTAAATTAAAAAATATAACATCATCATTTGTAATCGATACATGCGACTTCTGCCCCATTAGCAAATCCAGCTCTTTGTTTTCGGCCCATGATCTGTTCCCACAAATTATAATCCCAAACAAAAACGAGATTAAAGCAACTAAAAAATAATTTCCTCTTTTCATACCACCATTCCTCAATATATTTTTTCACTCATCCTGCACCTTCTCTCTGATTATACCATCCTTCCCGCCTATTATCTACAAACTTCTTCAAAAAACGTGCCATTACACAGTAATATCATTGAAAGCTGCGTATAAAAAAACATAAATAGGGAATCGTATTGAGACCATAAAAATTTTAATATAAAAAATAAAAAAACAAATGTTATTTTCCCATACTATATGCTACACTCAGATTAGAACATTTGAGGTTCAGAAAACGTTCGCGAAATGGAGGATGATCATGAATCGTGATGAGGTGGTAAAAGAACTTACACTGGGCCGTTTCGACGACGCCCTTATCACATTATATGGAGACAATGAGCAAACACTGGATGCACAGAGAAAACGATATATCAGGGCAATCAAGAGCTTTGAGACAATTTATCCGGAGAGCGAAGATATTTCCATCTTTTCAGCTCCAGGAAGGACCGAGATCTGTGGAAATCATACGGACCATCAGCATGGCTGCGTACTGGCAGCTGCCATTGATCTGGATGCCATCGCCATCGTATCCTTTCATAATGATCATGTGATCCGTCTCCAGTCGGTGGGATATGAACAGGAATTTATAGAATTGGACCATCTGGGTATACAGCCAGAAGAAAAAGGGACTTCCACGGCACTGGTCCGGGGAATGGTTTCCCAGTTTCAAGATATGGGGATAGAGGTAGGCGGTTTTAACGCATTTATCACTTCGGACGTCCTGTCTGGCAGCGGTTTATCTTCCTCTGCCGCCTTTGAGGTGCTGATTGGAAATATCATTGACCGGCATTATAACCACGGCAGGGCTGGAGCAGTAAAGATCGCCAAAATGGGGCAGTTTGCAGAAAATAAATACTTCGGAAAAGAGAGCGGACTCATGGATCAGATGGTATCTTCTGTCGGCGGATTTGTATTTATTGATTTTGAGGATACCACCGATCCTAAGATTGAAAAACATGAGTGTGATTTTGATAAGGGCGGACTAAAACTGATCATCACAGACACCAAGGGCAGCCATGCCGACCTGACAGACGACTATGTGTCAGTGCCATCGGAAATGAAGCTGATCGCCGCGCAGTTCGGAAAAACAGTTCTGCGGGAGGTAGAAGAAGAACAGTTTTACCATTCACTGCCTCATCTGCGGACCGTCTGCTCCGACCGCGCAATGCTGAGAGCAGCACATTTCTACGCAGACAATGCAAGGGTGGTAAAAGAAGTGGAGGCGCTGGACAAAAAGGATTTTGACACATTTCTAAATCTGGTGCGCGAATCCGGGAGATCCTCTGCTGAATTACTGCAGAATCTGTATTCTACAAAAAAACCAGTGGAACAGGGTATCCCTCTGGCATTGATGGTGAGCAAAAGACTTTTGGAAGATGACGGTGCATTCCGTGTGCATGGCGGCGGGTTTGCCGGAACGATACAAGCCTTCGTCCCAGTAGATCGAATAGAAGAATACAAGACAACCATGGAGGCATTGTTTGGGGAAGAATGCTGCTATATATTAAACATCCGCTCCGAGGGTGGATATCAGGTTATTTGACCATCATATTTTATTAAACAGGAGGAATTTATCATGAGTCGTATTTTAGTATTAGGAGGGGCCGGCTATATCGGATCCCATACCGTTTATGAGTTGATCGATGCCGGAGAAAATGTTGTTGTCGTGGACAACCTTCTGACCGGCTTTAAGGAAGCAGTCCATCCAAAAGCAGTATTCTACGAAGGAGATATTCGGGACCGTTCTTTTATGGATGCGGTATTTGAAAAAGAAGATATCGACGGCGTCATTCATTTTGCCGCCTGTTCCCAGGTAGGGGAGAGCATGAAAGAACCTCTTAAATATTACAACAACAATCTGTGCGGTACGGAAGTTCTTCTGGAAAGCATGGTGGCCCATGGAATTGACAAAATCGTATTCTCTTCCACGGCAGCTACCTATGGAGAGCCGGAGAGCATTCCCATCCTGGAGACTGACCGGACACTTCCCACCAACTGTTATGGCGAGACGAAGCTTTCTATGGAAAAGATGTTCAAGTGGACTTCCCTGGCACACAACTTGAGATATGTATCCCTGCGCTATTTCAATGCCTGTGGCGCCCATCCAAATGGAAAAATCGGAGAAGCCCACGATCCAGAGACCCATCTCATTCCCCTGATCCTACAGGTTCCCAATGATCAGAGAGACTATATTTCCATATTTGGAAATGACTATGATACAAAGGACGGAACCTGCATCCGGGACTATATTCACGTAAACGATCTGGCACAGGCTCATATCCTCGCCATGAAATACCTGAGTAATGGCGGTGAGAGCAGTATCTTCAATCTGGGAAATGGCGTGGGCTTTACCGTGAAAGAAGTGGTGGAGACAGCGCGGAAGGTTACCGGACACCCCATCCCGGCAAAAGAAGAAGCGCGGCGGGCGGGAGATCCTTCTACCCTGATCGCCTCCAGCGACCAGGCAAAAAAAATACTTGGATGGGATCCTAAATATGCCGATCTGGACACGATCATCGACACAGCATGGCAGTGGCACCGGACACATCCTCATGGCTATCAGTCAAAATAAACAAACATGTCCACAGAATGGAGGATCCAAAATGATTAATAGGTTAATAACTGAACTGGTATCCTACGGCAGCAGGGCAGGATTAGTTGCAGCTGAGGATCAGGTATATGTCACCAACCAGCTTTTAGAACTGTTCGATGTGATGGACTATAAACCAGCAGAAGTCCCTAAAAAACGTGAGCTGGTGGAAATACTGGAAGATCTGTTGGACTATGCCTGGGAACATGGAATCCTTAAAGAAAATACCGTGACCATGAGGGATCTGTTTGACACAAAAATTATGGGAAAACTTACCCCTGCGCCCTCCGTGGTCCGCGGACAGTTTGCTGATCTTTACCGTGTAGATCCTAAGTTCGCCACAGATTTTTATTATAAATTCAGTCAGGCAGCCAACTACATCCGCAAAGACCGCATCGCAAAAGACGAAAAATGGGTGACTGATACAGAATATGGCCGCATCGATATTACGATCAATCTGTCAAAACCAGAAAAAGATCCCAAAGAGATCGAAAAAGCTGGACAGGCGAAAAAATCTGGTTATCCCAGCTGCCTGCTCTGTGTAGAAAATGAAGGGTACGCCGGCCATTATTCCCACCCCGCCAGGCAGAATCACCGTCTCATTCCCATCCAGTTGGACGGGGAGGATTATTTCCTGCAGTATTCTCCTTATGTGTATTACAATGAGCACTGTATCATACTCAACAAGAATCACATCCCCATGAAGATTAACCGCAGCACCTTCCAAAAGATCCTGGAGTTTGTCAAGCTGTTCCCACACTATACCGCTGGTTCCAATGCGGACCTGCCCATTGTGGGCGGCTCGATCCTGAGCCACGACCATTTCCAGGGAGGCGGCTATACCTTTGCCATGGCGAGAGCCCCCTATGACAAAACCTTTTCCATAAAAGGATATGAAGATCTCACAGTGGGTATCGTAAAATGGCCCATGTCTGTGATCCGTCTTCAGGGAACAGAGATTGCCCGCCTGGCAGATGCGGCAGAACATATTCTGACACGCTGGCGGTCATACTCCGACGAAGCCGCTTTTATCTTTCATGAAACCGACGGCATCCCTCATAACACCATTACTCCCATCGCCCGGAGGCACGATGAGCTGTTTGAACTGGATCTGGTGCTACGCAATAATATCACCACCAACGAGAGTCCCTGGGGAGTTTACCACCCTTCCGCTGACCTCCATCATATCAAAAAAGAAAATATTGGGCTCATCGAGGTAATGGGGCTGGCAGTACTGCCAGCAAGATTGAAAAAAGAGATGGAACTATTAGAAGATGCCATTTTAAACGGCAGGGATATCCGCGCCGATGAGCGGATCTGCAAACACGCCGACTGGGCAGAGGGATGGATCGGGGACCATGAACTGAACCAGGATACTATTCACGGAATCATTCAGGATGAGATCAGCAGGGTCTTCGTCAAAGTACTGGAATGTTCTGGTGTATACAAACGGACGGAGGATGGCATGAAGGCATTTTCCCGTTTTATTTCTTCACTTTAGTGCAGGGGAGGAAGATATACTTTTTATTTTGAAAGGGGATATCTTCCATCCCCTTTCCTGTGCCAGCAGCTTTCGCCAGTTTTGCCATGGCTGCTGCCTGCCCTTCCTTATCATGATATACAGTACCGGATAGTTTTCCTTCCCGCACGGCTTCCAGACCCACATCTGTGCCATCGATGCCAAAAAATATAGGCAGTTCATTCTCGGCATAATTTAGCTTCTGATAAGCATCCAGGGCGCCAAGGGCCATATCGTCATTATTTGCCAAAACTAACTCGATATTGCCCTGGTGCTGGCTGATCAGCTGCATTGTACGGTTCTGAGCCTGGGCGCGGTTCCAGTTGGCGATGCCGCTTCCCAGCTTCTCAAGTTCGATACCATGCTTTTTTAAGGTGTTCACGGCATTTTCCGTCCGGATGATGGTATCCTGATGGCCCGGTTCACCCTCCAGTACCACAAACTGAATTTTACCATCTTTATTCCGGTCTATCTTTTTATTATTCTGAATCGCCTCTGCTGCCAGCTCCCCCTGCAGCACACCGGATTGTTCTGAATCAGCACCCACATAGTAAAGTCCATCCCACCGAAGCATATCTTCTTCTACCGGTTCTCTGTTAAAGAAAATAATTGGCGTGTTATTTTTCCTTGCCAGTTCTATAATATCCGACGGATCGGTCCGGTCCACCAGATTGACACAGAGCACCTGACACCCCCCATAAATCATTTCCTCCACCAGATCATCCTGTATCTGCTGCGAGCCGGATGCCCCCCGGACTGTCATCGTGATATCCAGATCTTTTCCCCCCAGGCCTTCCATCTTCTCCCGGATACAGGCGATAAGCTCATTCATAAAAGTGTCGCTCTGATCATAATATGTCACTCCCACATGCAGCTTGTCCCTTGTCTTCGGGCTATTTTTTTCACAGGCGCCAAGAAACAGCAGGCATATGCAAAAAATGATCCCTGCCGCGCGCATTTTGTTCTTGGTCAAACTAAAACCTCCCCTACTGGCTCATTGTTAGAAGTATCTCCTGATTTCTCTTAGTAAACAGCTCTTTTCTTCGGATTATGGCAAAAGGCAGGACCTTCCCCTTCATTTTGCGTGAGTATAGTCCCAGGTTCTTAGCTGCCTCCGTGAGACTCTGGTATCCCCTGTTAAATTCATCTGGCACAATCAGACACTCTGCCATGCCTGTATCCAGATAATAAACTGCTTCTGTGGAATTTCCAATTCCATAAACCAGCGCCCCATGAAGATCCTTTGCCGCCGCACATTCTCCCGCCCTTGTCAGGCTGACATCGTCCAGCGCGATCACCAGATCCGTTTTCGACTGGTTTTCCAGAAAATTATGATCTGTCTCCTCACAGGAAACACAGACGGTCCAGCTGATCCGGGCACCCCTGCCCAGCAATGCATCCTCAAAACCTTTTTTCCGTCTGTGGGTTTCTGCTGATTCCTCATCCTCTGTCACGATTCCCAATGTTTTTCCCTTTACATTTCCATTAAAATCCTGTAACACTTCTTCCGCCAAAGCCTCTCCCATCCGATAATCATCGGGGCATATGACCGGAAACGTGGATTTGTCCCCATCTTCTAATGCGGGATCCCCCACAAACATAATAGGAATTTTTTTTGAGACCTCTTCTAATTTTCTCATGGCATCTTCCCCCGGAACTGGCTGAAGGATCACAGCATCCACCCCATTGCCTCTTTCATTCCCGATCATATTGATCTCTTCTTCCAGGGTTAGAATATCTCCTGTACTGACAATATATGCCTCCACGCCCTGATCTTCTGCCGCCATTTTCAATCCATAACGGAAAGCGGACCAGCGGCTGGCATCTGGATCCGGTATGATCACAGAGATCCTGGGACGTTCTTTTTCACTCTGTTCCCTGACCATAATAAACGCCAGCACAATAACCATAACGGTCAGCGCGATTTCGATAGTAATAAATAAACGTTTGCTGTTCAGCATTACAATCTGTCCTTCATTTCCCTGTTATTGATCTCATCTGCACCAAACATATACCCTTTTTCAAGGATACTCCGTTTTTCATCTGTATAAGGCACTGCTGGCATGCAGATGGAAACTGTCGTTCCCTCATCCGGCTCACTTTCTACCACCAATCCATATTCTTTTCCAAAGAGCATCTGGATCCGGTTATTGACATTAATAAGTCCCACGCCAGAACCACGTTTATGGATCCGGTCACTATCGGTCAATACCAGTTCAGCCTCTTCCTCTGACATACCTAACCCATTATCTGCTACAGAGAGAATGATCCTCTCCTCCTGTTTCTGTGCTGTCACCCGGATCTCCCCGAGTTCATCCATACCGCTGACTCCATAACTGATCGCATTTTCCAATAACGGCTGCAGTACCAGCTTTACACTGCAATAGCTATAGACATCTGGATCCACATCAAAGATGACATTAAAATTATTCTTATACCGGATCTTCTGAATATTCATATAACTCTTCGCATGCTGCAGCTCATCCTGAACACGGATCACAGTTTGGCCTCTGGAGAGACTGATGCGAAAGAGCTTCGCCAGTTCTGAAATCATATAAACGGCATCGTCATTCCGCTCCCCCTCGATCATCCATGTGATGGAATCCAGCGCATTATAGAGAAAATGCGGATTGATCTGGCTTTGTAGTGCATCCAGCTCACTTTTCCTTCTCTCATTCTGCTCCTTGACGATTTGCTGCATCAGCCTGTCAATCTGCTCATAAGACCGCTGGATCGAATTGCCCAGGTGCTGAATCTCCTGAGAACCGCCGATATAGATCTTCGGCTTTTCTCCCGCTTCGTATTCCCTTACGGAGTCATTTAGCTTTAATATTGGACTGGAAATCCTTACGGACACTACACGGTTAATCACAGCAAGCATCATCGCCATCAAAAGGATGATCATAATAATAAAATACCGGATATCAAACATACCTTGTGTAAATGTAGAATCCGGTATCACACCCACCAGCTTCCACCCTGTGTAACTTACAGTCTTAATGAGCAGTTTCCGGGATTCTCCCCCAACTTTTTCCTCGTAAACACCATCTTTATACATGGCAGCAGCTACATTATTTTCCCGAAAACTCCCATTGCTGATCTGCATCTGCTTTTTATGGTAGATGATTTCTCCACTGCTGTCACACAAATAATAATATTGTCCATTGTCCGAAGTATTGGAATTGATGCGCTGCAGCATCCGTGACACACTTGTGAAATCCATATCCACCAGCAGCACCCCGGTCACAGGATCTCCCTTGTCCATAAGGTCCACCACACGGCTCAAAGAGATCACCCAGTAATACCGCCTGGTGGCATCATCGAACAAATTCTGGATGTGAGGCGTAGAAAAATGCATATTTTCTACCCCCTCTATCGCCTTTTCAAACCAGGACTGATGAATCACATCCGGATCTTCCTTCTGGGAGGCCACTGGTTCCGCAGCCATCAGGCTTCCATAATCATTATAGATCGCGATGCTGCGTAGATGGCTCCGGTTTGTCTCATAAATGATATTCATCCCCTGCCGTATCTTATTGTCCTGGGAGGAAAGATCATTCTCCTTGATCACGTTATAATAAACAGTATCAGATATCTGCCGCATGGCAATCAGATATTCCTCCAGCCTTACCTTGGTCTGTTCCATCAGAGTCTCCGTATCCTGTATCATCTCCCGCTGGGACAGGGCAGAGAATTTCATATACATCACAACGCCAAGGATCAGCATAATGGAAACTGATATCAGGGAGAAAGCCAGCATGACCGTGGACTGCATTCCCTTTGGTTTTAATCTTCTCATATATTCCCAAAACTTAATCTTCACCCACTATATGCTCCCTTCTGTATTTTGAAGGAGACACGCCAAACTTACGCTTAAACACATAACTAAAATAATTCGGGTCTGTGTACCCGACATTTTTTGCAATGATATAACTTTTCTCATTCGTCCCGATCAACTGCTGCGACGCCTGTTCCATCCGATAATCCGTCAGAAAACGGATAAAGGAATTCCCTGTCTCTTTCTTAAATACACTAGAAAAATAAGAATTCGACACCCCCAGCACTTCACAGACACGATCCAGGGAAAGGTCTTCATCCCCATAGTTGTGACGGACATACTCCTCTGCTTTTGCCACAAAAGATCTGTTGGACCTGTTTCGTGCCAGAATCAGCTTTTCGCGAAAGAAAAGGCTGCAGTCTATGAGCCACTTTCTGAATTCAGCCGGCTCCAGGTCAAATAAACTGCTGTACAATTTTCGAAAATCCTGGGAAAAATCTGCCACCGAAATATCATTATTTAATGCAAAACGATACAATGTACTAACTAGCTCCATCATGTCAACATGGTGCTGCTGCAAGGATTTGTTGGGATAGGAGGTATGTTTCAGATATTGGTCTGCCGCCTGGACCACCTCATTTTCAGAGCCAAACCGGATTGTCTTAAAAAGATTTGATATCTCAGCGTCATTCGCCAGGCCGGGCTGTAGGATCTCCCCGGGAACTACCTCCTGTATGTTTATTGCCCTGGCAGCACCGTAGATCACACGATATGATACAGCCTCCCTTGCACCGGTAAAAGATTGTGACAGCGCTAAAACCGAATCACAGACCGGACCGATACCAATGGTGACAACAGCCCCTATGATGCTCTTGGCGTACTTACAGAACCGGTCACACTCATCGGTCAGTTCCGACACCTCATTTTCCGTCCTGAGCTGTGAAATCATAATCGTATTTCCCAGGTAAGAAAAACATTTAGCACGCCATTTTTCTTCCAGCCGCTCTTTTGCCTGCCTGTGTACTGAGGTGGCGAGCAGAAGAGGATTCATATCCGCGGGCACCTGGCTGGAAGAGGTATGGATCACAAGACAGCAGAAAAATGGTCCGGAAAAAGAGAGCTGGTAATCAGAGAGATAACCTGGGATCTCCTCCTCCAGAATACTGCCTTCGATTAGTGATGTATAGAAGTTTGCCTGCAGAAGAGGAAGGGAGTCCATATAGTATTTCTGAAGGATTTCTACATTTCGCTTATCGCTGATCTCCTGATCCAGTTTTATCTTCAGTTTCGTGAATACATTGGTCAATTCCACTGAATTCACAGGTTTTAAAATATATTCCTCCACTTCCAGGTGCACCGCCCCTTTGGCATATTCAAATTCATCGAATCCGGTAAAAAACAGGATTTTCGTGGCAGGATATTCCGCCTTGATGCGGCGGGACAGTTCCATTCCGTCCATAAACGGCATCCGGATATCTGTCATCACCACATCCGGCTGGAATTCCTCCACCATCTCTAAGGCCTTTGCCCCGTTATTGGCATGTCCTGCCACAGAAAATCCCAGTCCCTCCCAATTGATCTTCCGCATTATGACATGGATCACTTCTTCTTCATCATCCACCAGAAGTACTGAATATTTGTCCATATAGCCTCCCATGCAGTGTTCTGTACACCAGCCGTTCCTTACCTGCTATTTTTTCTGTACATATTTCAGGCAATCCAGTGTAACTGCCACAAGGATAATGATACCAGAAAATACAAACTGCAGATTTGTATCAATTCCAAGAATCGTCAGGGAATAAGTCAGCGCAGTAAATATAATTACACCGACTACGACACCAGAGATTTTACCAATACCACCGGTAAAGGATACACCTCCCACCACACAGGCCGCGATGGCATCCATCTCCCATCCCTGTCCATAGGCAGCAGAACCGGATCCTACCATTCTCGCACACTCCAGCCAGGAACCAAAACCATACAGAATACCCGCCATAATAAAGGCGCCTACAGTTACTTTGAAAACCGAAATACCAGAAACGGAAGCTGCTTCCGGGTTTCCACCCACCGCATACAGATTTTTACCGAAGGTCGTCTTATTCCAGATAAACCACACGATCACGACTGCTGCCGCCGCCCAGAGGATGATCGTTGGAAAACCATTCACTTTCGGGATGATCATATTCGGAATCACAGGTTCAATGGCTCCGAAAGAAACACCCTTTGTCGCATAGGTGACAAGTCCAAAGATCACCAGCATATTCGCCATCGTTGAAATAAAAGGATGCATCTTGAATTTCGCTGTAAAGAAACCTGCGATGGCAGTAAAAATCGTACACAGCAGGATACAGACAACCAGTGCGAAGACCACTCTCAAAGCGATGGGCATCTGTGTAAAATCAAAAACATGTCCAAATACAGAACCGGTATTGATCCCCTGATGCATAATGATCGTCGCCGCGGTCATTCCCATTCCCACCATACGTCCAATGGATAGATCGGTACCAGTAAGAAGGATCAATCCTGCCACACCCAGGGCGAGAAACATTCTGGGGGAAGCCTGCTGTAAAATATTCAGAACATTGTTGTAAGTCAGCAACGGTGCATTTTTTACCATCGGTGTGATGATACACAGCATAATAAAGATCAGGGCGATGGCAATATACAATCCATTCTGCAGAAGAAAGGTTCTGCGGTTAAAGGCATATTTATAATTCTCCCATTTCTGCGCTATGGATTCCCCAATGGTAAATCTGGACATACGAAGCAGGTCAATCAGATGAAACTTATATGTGTACGCCGCATGCCTCCGGTCTTTGATCTGCTGAAGATCTTTGTCTCTCTTCATCTTTGCGTCGAACAACCGGTTTTTGTAGACATATTTTTCATCCTTGATCTCCTGATGGTCCGAAAGCTTCTGCATGATCTGTTCATGCTCCCGCTTCAGCTCAGCAATCTTTTGGTCATAATTGCTTTTTACCTCCGCTTTTTCCAGCTCGCAGCCTGCTTTTACTTTCTGGTAATATTCCGAATCGAAATGCTTACTCAGATAGCCTTCGGCATCCTGGATCAGCCTTGAAATCTCTCCCTTATTGGGTGATTGCTCTGCCCTGAGACCGTCAATCCTTTCCTGGATCCTGCCCACGTATTCTTCGATCGGCTTCCTCAGCTGCATTTCCTCTTCCGCTGTAAGAATCTTACTTTTTTCATTTGTCATATCTATTCATCTCCCTTATTATAGGTATTTTGCACTGAGTTTTAAAAGTTCTTCCTGGTCTGTCTCATTGGTATTGACGATACCAGAAAGACGTCCGTTTGACATGACGCCAATACGGTTTGTGATCCCAAGGATCTCTGGCATCTCAGATGAGACAACGATAATGGTCTTTCCCTGTTTTGCCATATTGATGATCAATTCATAAATCTCATATTTCGCCCCCACATCAATTCCCCTGGTGGGTTCATCCATCATAAATACCTCTGGACTTCGTTCCAGCCATTTTCCCATGATCACCTTCTGCTGGTTACCTCCCGACAGACTGGAGATCATATCCTCCGGCCCCATGCACTTCGTATGCATGATGTCGATCTGCCTTGCCGTTGCCCTGTTCATCTTCGGATTTGACAGCGCCACCCCGGAACGGTACTGTTTCAGGTTGGCAATGGTGGTGTTAAAGATCAGATCGCCTTTTAGAAAGAGCCCATTGGCTTTCCGTTCCTCCGTGATCATGGCAAAGCCGTGATCCATGGCATCTTTCGCACTGCTGAAATTCATCAGGCGTTCTTTAAAGTAAACACGCCCTGCCGCCCTGGTACGTACGCCAAAGATCGTCTCCAGAAGCTCCGTACGCCCGGCGCCTACTAGTCCATACAGCCCAAATATCTCTCCCTCCCTCACATCAAAGGAAATATCCTGCAGATGTGGTTCAAACTTTGTGGACAGATGCTGCACCGACAGAACAACATCTCCTGGCGTATTGTCAACCTGTGGAAAACGGTTTTCAAGAGAACGTCCCACCATCGCCGCGATCAGTTCATTCATATCCGTATCTTTGCTGTTCTTTGTCATAACCAGATTTCCATCCCGAAGAACTGAAATTTCATCGCAAATTTCAAAAATCTCATCCATTTTGTGGGAAATGTAAACCAGGGAAATCCCCTGTTTTTTCAGCATACGCATCATTTCAAAAAGCTTGTCTACTTCCTGTACGGTAAGAGAAGACGTTGGTTCGTCCAGAACGATAACCCTGGAATGATAGGAAATGGCTTTGGCGATCTCGCACATCTGCCTCTGGGATACGGACATATTCCGCATAGGCTGGGTGAGATCCACAGTCATCCCCAGTTTCCTGAAAAGTTCAGAGGCTTCTCTTTTCATTTTCCCCTCGTCCACTACCCCCATGGAATTCCTGGGATAGCGTCCCAGGAACAGATTGTCGATCACATTTCGTTCCAGGCATTGGTTCAGTTCCTGATGCACCATTGCGATGCCATTTTCAAGAGCATCCTTCGGTCCGGAAAAATTTACTTCTTTCCCCTCCAGAAAGATTTTGCCCTCATCCTTTTGATATGTGCCAAAGAGACACTTCATCATCGTCGATTTGCCAGCGCCATTTTCGCCCATCAGTCCCATAACCGTGCCCGGCTTCACGTCCAGATTGATACGATCCAGGACCCTGTTCCTTCCAAAGGACTTGCTCATACCCCGTATCGACAGGATGATATCATTTTTTTTATCTGCCATAATTATAACCGTGCCTTTCCGTAGCCTGCAAACCTTTGACCGCAGGCACAAATTTGCCTGTGAAAAGTAAAATTTTCACAATTTCACCCCTGTAACTGTATGCCGATCTCTCTCATGACAACACAATTGGGGAGAATCTCTTCTCCCCAGGCGGACGGCGGATCACTGATTCAATAACGCGGTATAAGAAGCTGCGTTATCCGTCTTAACCATATTGATGGCAAAGGCATCGTACTGACCCGGATTTCCAAGACGGTTTGTAATGTTAGACTCGGTCTGACCGTCACCGCCAATATAATCTACCTCAAGATTGAGCAGATCGTCATATTTCTGAAGAAGCGGCTGATAAGTTGAACTCAGGAAATTATCGGAAGAATTGTAAATGTTCAGCCAGACTTTCTTCACTGCACTCTTACCTTTGTCAAGCTGCTTGGACACTGGTTCATAAACCTTTGTAGAGTCCGTGAAATCCTGATAATTCTCAGCTGTCACT